>NZ_VMLJ01000022.1:0-509 GCF_013276615.1 Streptococcus sp. 1621 | reverse complement strand
TCCTTCTTTTGCAGTTGTTAACTCTTGTTTTGCTTGCGCTGTTGCTGCTGTTGTTAATCCTGCTTCTGCTTCTGCTAACTTCTCTTTCGCTTTATTTACTTTCGTAATTTCTGCTTGGATGTCTTGTGCTGTTGCATTTTGATTGTCTAACACTGTTTGCGCTGCTTCTGATGCTTCTTTTGCTTTTTGTTTTGCATCATTGTACGCTGATACTGACTCTGGTGTCTTACCTGTTGTATCTACAGCCTTATTACGCTCTGTATCTAATCCATTCTTAGCTTCTCTTAATCCTGAATTATCTGACTTCGCTTCTAACAGATTCTTAGCTGCTTCTAATTTCGCTTGTGCTGCTTCTAATTTCGCTTTCGCATCTGCTACTTCTGCTTCTGTCGCGTTCTCACCTTTGTTTAATGCATTTTGCGCTGCTTCCTTAGCTTCAGTTACTGCTTGTTGAGCTTCTGCTTTTGCTGCATTGTATTTTTCTACACTTGCTGGTGTCATTCCGTCTG
>NZ_VMLJ01000021.1:3457-5349 GCF_013276615.1 Streptococcus sp. 1621 | reverse complement strand
TTATCTACAACTTCAAAACGGTGTTTTGAGCAGCCTGCAGCTAGCTTCCTAGTTTGCTCTTTGATTTTCATTGAGTATTAGTTCAATATCTGAAAAAAAAGAACCTTGCAATGCAAGATTCTTTTAGTGTCTGACTTAAATAATTGTTCTTCTGGGAACTAAATCGAATTAAGCTTCGATTTCTGTAACCATACCTGAACCAACAGTACGTCCACCCTCACGGATAGAGAATGTAGTACCTTGTTCTACGGCGATTGGGTGGATCAACTCAACGTCGATTGTCACGTTATCACCAGGCATTACCATTTCAGTACCTGCTGGAAGTTCGATTGAACCTGTAACGTCAGTAGTACGGAAGTAGAATTGTGGACGGTAGTTGTTGAAGAATGGAGTGTGACGTCCACCTTCTTCTTTAGTAAGGATGTAGACTTCACCTTTGAATTTAGTGTGTGGGTTGATTGAACCTGGTTTAGCAATAACTTGTCCACGTTCGATTTCGTCACGTTGAACACCACGAAGAAGGACACCTACGTTATCTCCGGCAAGACCTTCGTCAAGTTGTTTACGGAACATTTCAACACCAGTAACAACTGCTTTTTGAGTTTCTTCTTTGATACCAACGATTTCGATTTCGTCGTTGACTTTAACGATACCACGGTCGATACGTCCTGAAGCAACTGTACCACGTCCAGTGATTGAGAATACGTCTTCGACTGGAAGAAGCAATGGTTTGTCAGTGTCACGTTCTGGTTCTGGGATGTACTCATCAACTGTGTTCATCAATTCCATAACGATGTCTTCGTATTTAGTGTCACCTTCAAGGGCTTTAAGAGCTGAACCTTGGATAACTGGAAGATCGTCACCTGGGAAGTCGTATTCTGACAATAGGTCACGGATTTCCATTTCAACCAATTCAAGCAATTCTTCGTCGTCAACCAAGTCAACTTTGTTCATGAAGACGATAAGGTGTTTAACACCAACCTGACGTGAAAGAAGGATGTGCTCACGAGTTTGTGGCATTGGTCCGTCAGTTGAAGCTACTACAAGGATAGCTCCGTCCATTTGAGCGGCACCAGTGATCATGTTTTTAACGTAGTCCGCGTGTCCTGGAGCGTCGATGTGAGCGTAGTGACGTTTTTCAGTTTCGTACTCAACGTGCGCAGTGTTGATAGTGATACCGCGTTCGCGTTCTTCTGGAGCAGCATCGATAGACGCATAGTCTTTAGGTTGGTTAACTGATGAAGGCAAGCGACGTGCCAAAACAGTTGTGATAGCTGCAGTTAGGGTAGTTTTACCGTGGTCAACGTGTCCGATAGTACCAATGTTAACGTGTGGTTTACTACGATCGTATTTTTCTTTTGCCATTTGAGTAAAAGCCTCCAATAAAATATATTTTATAGATAGACAGTAGGCAATACAGTCTAACTTTCCTTACTATTTTATCAAATTTCAGCTAAATTGCAAGTGTTTTACAACGTTTTTGTGAATTATTCTTGGTAAAAATTTAACTAACTATATAGAAAGTACTAAATAGACTTATCCTTCGAGGAGTTTTCAGCATTATTCATCCACTCACTTGCTGAAAATGCAAACAGTCTCTGGTTTATACTACAAAAGCAAACTAGGAAGCTAGGTATAAGTTATTCACAACATCAGTTTAATACTCTTCGAACATCTCTTCAAACCACGTCAGCATCGCCTTACCGTAGGTATAGCTGAGACTGGTCAAAAAGTCTTTGCAATCAGAAAAACATATAGTATCAGGTCTTGAGAAATCTTGCTACTATACGTTTTATTGTGGGAAGATTTACTTCATTTTCTCCTAAAGTCGAGTTTTTTGCCCAACCTCTTCTTCTACAACCTCAAAACACTATTTTGAGCTGACTTCGTCA
>NZ_VMLJ01000021.1:1921-3449 GCF_013276615.1 Streptococcus sp. 1621 | reverse complement strand
TTACTCTTTGATTTTCATTGAGTATAAGATTGCAGATAAAACGATAAGGACGTCGGTCGAAAATAGCCCCCTAATCGCTTATTTTATAGTAAAATGAAATAAAAACTGAACATTTTGTTGAGGAAGGCAAATCAATTCCTCACAATGTTTGATAAAGAAGGGCGAACTATTCCAACTTCAACCCACTATAAAGCAGATTTACAAGATAGGGAACCCATCTCCGATAACATAATATATAGTAGAATGAAAACTGCACAATTTGATTGGGGAATTCAAACCAATTTCTCACAATGTTTTAGAAACAAGGATCTATTATTTCAACTGCAAGCTACTATAGCCCATTAAAGCTGAATAGCCCACTGAGACTTCTAAACCACTGCTGGAGAGGAGTGTGTTTCGATTTTCTTTCATTTCCCTAAAAAATCAAAAAGAGAGAACCAATCTGATCCTCTCTTACTTATAGATGGTGCTCACTCAAATGTTAAAGGAGCTATTTCTTAGAGATAAAGGAATTTGAATACAGCTACTGCCGCAATTGCTGCTGCGATAGGTGCTACTACTGGTACCCAAGAATACCACCATTTTGAATCGCCTTTATGCTCACCAAGAACTGATTTTGGAAGGAAAGCATGAAGGAGACGTGGTCCCAAGTCACGAGCTGGGTTCAAGGCAGGTCCTGTAGGTCCACCAAGTGATGTTACCAAAGCCATAACGAGGAATCCAAGTGCCAAGTGAGCCACAGAAAGTCCTGAAGCAGTGTGTGGAGCCACCTGTGCTTTAATAGCCAAGTCAGAAAAATCAACTGTTTGTCCTGCTTGTGTTGCCATTTGTTTCATGTATTGAAGCACTTCAGCACCAAAGAAGTTTTTAGTCAAACCAAGAGCTGCAAAGAACAAAACAAATGAACCAACAAACTCGTTTACAAAACCATTAACAGTTGCTGCATAGCGACTTTCTTTTGTACCATGGTCAATACTTGAAATAGTTGAGAAAGTTCCCAAGATGTTATTTGAGTTTTCAGTTTTCAAGTAGAATGGGCGGTGTGTTGCCACAACCAAGGCTTGACCAAAGATAGCCCCCAAGACTTGCGCGATAATGTAAGGTACCACTTGTGCCCAAGGGAAAAGACCGCTAACTGCAAGTCCTAGAGTGAAAGCAGGGTTGATGTGGTTCCCAGATACGTTACCAAACATCAAGGCTGGGATCATAACCCCCATACCATAACCAACAGCGATGACGATCCAGCCACTTTGGTGACCTTTCGTACCTTTAAGTTCAACGTTGGCAACTGCACCATTCCCAAGAATGATCAAAATGGCAGTTCCCAAAAATTCAGTGGCATACTTTAGTGCCCATGTGAAATCCATTTGCTAGATTCTCCTTAAAATTTTTTAGACATTCCTTATTTTATCAATTTTTACCCTATTTAGCAACTAGTTTCTGGAGAGATTTTTTAAAAATAATACTCTTCGAAAATCTCTTCAAACCACGTCAACGTCGCCTTGCCGCAGATATATGTAACTGACTT
>NZ_VMLJ01000021.1:0-1866 GCF_013276615.1 Streptococcus sp. 1621 | reverse complement strand
GACTTCGTCAGTCTTATCTGCAACCTCAAAACGGCTATCTTGGGCTAGGTAAGACAGAGAAATATCTTTTTTCTTATTGATTTCTCCGCTAGTTGTCTCCTCTTCTCCAACTAAAATCTTCAAAAGAGTAGACTTACCTGCACCATTTTTCCCAACAAGGGCAATCCGATCTCGTTCATCAACCTGTAGGTTGATATTATCAAAAAGAACCTCTCCTGCAAAAGAACGTTCAATTTTATTAGCTTGTAAAATAATCATACAAGTAGTATAGCATGTTTCCCTAAGGCATTCAAGACAATCGTCTTAACCCAAATATCCTAGAAAAACCGGCTCTGCTTATTCTTGGTATTAAAAAGTATTTGGATTATAAACTCTACTTATTTTTTTGCAAGATAGCTAGCTAAACATTTTCGCTCGTTTACAAGAGTGACTCAAACTCAGCGACAGTCATTCCTAACTGCTGGCTGGCAAATTCAGAAGTTAAAACATGTTGACGAACCATGTCTAAGAAGGCAAAAAGTTTTCCACGTTCTAAACCTTGTTCTAAACCTTGTTCTAAACCTTGTTCAACCCCCTCAGCCCTAGCGGTTTCCAAAGCATAGTCCTGTGCTAACAAGGCTTGTTCTTCTCGCATACGTAGTTGACTAAACATTTTTCTATCCTCCTCGGACCAGCTCTTGTAGTCCAGCAGTTGGTCTGCTTGGCTGATGGCTCGCTCGGGTTGTTGGGTAAAGGGCTTATTACCAAAAAACTCCAACCACGGCTTGCGAACCTCGTCTTTGCTGGTTTCTCTGTATTTCTTTAATTCCAAGAATGCCATCTTGACTAGATGGTTTTCTTGTCCATTGTTTGTGATGGTTAAGACTTCACCTGTCGTGTCTTCGCGCATACTGAAACTGTGAAAAGCTAGGTCATCTGAAAAGTAATTGCTGTCCACAATTGCGATTGCGTAAACAGGTGCAATATGCTTGTAACTCTGGTGTGTATCACCTTCACGTTGGCGAATTTTTTCAAGATTTTGATTGACCTGACTGCACAAGTAAGCCCACAAACGATTGATGAAAAAATTCTGATGATGAACCTGAATTTCGATGATAACTTGCGTACCATTATCCAACTCCGCCAAAACATCTATACTTGTATAGAAATCCTGTGCCGAGTACGGTAAGGAAGGAAAGACGTGAATGTTGCTTCCCTCCAAAATGGTCACATTTTTTGCTGGCAAGTCCAACATATCGCGAATAAATTGACAAGTGATTTCTGGATTGCTAAAGATTTTCTTAGCAACCAAGTCATTGGTTGGGCTAATGCCCGGATGACGTACAGTCATGTTTGCTCTCCTTTCATTATAGCACATTTTTTAATCTAATTTACTAGATTTGATGCTTCTATCTATTTATTCGGAAAAAGAGTAGAAAAAACAAAAGAAATTCAAACTTTATAGCAAAAAGAAATAAACTCTGAACAAATAGGATAGTAAAGTCGAATCAATTTCTAGCAATGTTTTATAAGTTATAATGTTCTGTTCTGAATTTAAGATAACATATAATTTAAAGAGACTGGACCAAAACTCAACTTCCGGAGAAAATAAAGTAAATCTTCCCACAATAAAACGAAAACGCATAGTCTCAAGTTTTGAACACCTGATACTATGCGTTTTTCTGATTTGAGAGGCTTTTTCTCAGCCTCTTCTTAATCTTATACTCAATGAAAATCAAAGAGGAAACTAGCCGCAGGTTGCTCAAAGTACTGCTTTGAGGTTGTAGATAAGACTGACGAAGTCAGTTACATATATCTACGGCAAGGCGACGTTGACGCGGTTTGAAGAGATTTTCGAAGAGAATGAGTTTATTTTTTACCGGACTT
>NZ_VMLJ01000020.1:0-8937 GCF_013276615.1 Streptococcus sp. 1621 | reverse complement strand
ATATGATTCTTTCTAATGAGTTGTTTTGTCGCTTTTCATTATAGGTCATATGGGACTTTTTTTCTACAACAAAATAGGCTCCATAATATCTATAGGGGATTTACCCACTACAAATATTATAGAGCCCTTTTATATCGTTTATATTATAATTGTGTTATTTCACTTCCAACTCTTGAGTGAAATTTCTCCGCTATTGAGCCAGATTTCTTTTCCGTTATCACATTGCACCAAAAGTTTTCCACTTTCAGAGATGTCTTTAGCAAGTCCCTTGTAGTCTTTTTGCTCTAGTGTGAAAGTGACTTCTTTTCCAAGAACGAATGACTGTTTTTTATATAGGTATAATAGCTCTTCTGCTGGTGTTTCGAAGAAAGCACGCCATATTTCGATAATTAATTCATTTCTTGTTATTAGAGCTGTAGTTTTAAATAAGCTAGAAGCTTTTTCTTTTAATTCTTGTGGGAAGTCTTTAATAGTAAAGTTGATTCCTACTCCAATAATGATATCTGTGACTAAGCCTGTTTCTACAGATGTCATTGCTTCAGTGAGAATTCCTCCAATTTTATGATTGTTTAGATAGATATCATTGACCCATTTTATGTCGATATCTATTAAAGTTAGGTTCTTAATGGCTTTGTAGATAGCTCCAGCTACAAGTAGTGTGTAGGATGGTAATTTGTCATAGGGGAGATTTGGTTTGAGATGGAGTGTCATATAAATGCCACCTTGTGGTGAGTAGAAGGAACGTTGAAAACGGCCTCGGCCTGCTGTTTGATAGGAAGCTAGATATAGGGTATTTGCTTCATGGCCTAAATCAATTGCTTCTTTTGCATCTAGTTGTGTTGATTTTGTTTCGGGTTTAAAGCTGACTTTAATTGGAAGATTTTCTTCTAGAAGTTCTGGAAGAATAAGGTCTCCATTCATCAATTTATAGCCTTTGTTTTTGATACTATCAATTTCAATGCCTTCTTGTTCTAGCCGCTTGATGGCTTTCCAAATTGATGTTCGGGTCAGTGATAGTTCTTCTGCAATTTTTTCTCCGCTGATATAATCGGTTTCTTTAGCTAGAATTTGGTAGACGGCTTGGTAGGATTTCATAGTGTTTCCTTTCTCACTAGTTGGTGTTGAGAATATTCTTTTCTTGTTTGACTTGGAGTCTGATTAAAGTATTGTTTATAAGCTTTCGAAAAATGTAGTGGATCTGAAAAACCTACCGAGTATGCAATTACCTTGATAGACTCTTGGGTATTTTCGAGAAGTTGTTTAGCTCGGTGCATTCGAACGTAAAGTAGGTATTCTTTGGGTGATAAGGTGTTAAATTCTTTGAATACACTTGATAAGTAGCTTCTGTGAACGGATAGTTCTTTTGCTAAATCTTGAATTGTAAGTGATTGAGGATAGTGGCTATCAATTAATCGTTTGCATTCAAGATAGAGTTGGTGGGTTGATGAAATATTCTTTTTTTTCTGATTGGGAGCAATAGTTCCCAGATGAAACATCAGTTCATGGAGTTGTCCCATGATATGGAGTTGAGCTAATTCATTTGATTTGGTAATCTGAGCGAAGCGGACAATGTCTGAGATGAGTCTTGCAGTAGTCTGGGTATGACAAGTTTCAGATTGGATGAGATAGGATTGATTAGAAATTTGAGAAAGAGCAAAATAATCAGGAGCTTTCCCTCCAGTGATTCCTAACCAGTAGTAGGCCCAAGGCTCTTTACTATCTGCTTGATAAAAGGTTAATTCATCTGGTTTTAATAGAAAGAAATCTCCTTCTTTTAAATCAACAATTTTACCATTGTAATGAAATTTTCCTTGTCCTTTACTAATGTAATGTAGAACGTATGTATCACGAATGGCTGGACCAAAAGAGTAATTAGGTGTGCATTCCTCATATCCATAAAAGCTTAGGGAAAGGTCGATTGTTCCAGTCTGGTATTCTGAAAAAACTAACATGTGCTACCTCCTACCTAACATTTTACCATATTCTTGAGACATTTTTCTATTTTGGAAAGCGATTTCAGATGATAAAATAGAATCATTAAAGTGATGAGGTGAAGTAAATGGGAGTTAGGATAGAGAATAATCTATTTTATGTTGAGAGTAAAAATTTAAGTTTGATTATTGAAAATCGAAATGGGTACTTACTTTTGAAACATTTAGGAAAGACTATTAAGAACTATAAAGGTTCCAATAGTGTTTATGAACGAGACCATGCCTTTTCAGGAAATCCAACGGCTCATAATCGAACCTTTAGTTTAGATACTCAGCGACAGATTTTTGGGCAACATGGCTTAGGAGATTTTAGGAAACCAACTATACAGGTTCAGCACGATGCAACTGAGGTAACAGATTTTCGTTTTATAGAAGCAAAGATTTTAAAAGGTCAAAATGGTCCACAGGGTTTACCTTCCCCACATAGCATGGATGGTACAGAGACTCTTGCCTTGATTTTAGAAGATTCTAAGGCTCAACTTAGTCTGACTTTATATTATACTGCTTTTGATAATGATGCGACAATTGCTAGCTACAGTAAATTAGTGAATAATAGTAATCAGGAAGTTGTTATCCATAAAGATTTTTCTTTTATGGCTGATGTTCCAGCTGCGGATTACGAAATTGTAACTCTGCAGGGTGCTTATGCTCGTGAAAAGACTGTCAGACGTCAACAGGTAGAACAAGGAATCTTTTCGATTAGTTCGAACCGTGGGGCTTCTGGGCATGCTCAAACACCAGCTCTTCTCTTATGTGATCAAGGAGTCACAGAGGATGCTGGAAATGTGTTTGCTATTCAACTAATGTATAGTGGCAACTTTGAAGCTTTTGTTCAAAAAAATCAATTGAATGAAGTTCGGCTGGCTATTGGCATAAATCCAGAAAACTTTTCTTGGAAGTTAGACCCTGAGGAAAATTTTGAAACACCGGTAGCTTTAGTGACCTATTCAGATAAGGGATTAACTGGTGTTAGTCATGAAAGTCAGAATTTTGTACTGAAGCACATTCTGCCAAGTAAATTTTCTAAAAAAGAACGCCCAATTCTAATCAATAACTGGGAAGCAACTTACTTTGACTTCCAGAGAGAAAAACTGTTAGAGTTGGCAGATGAGGCTAAGAAAGTTGGCATTGAACTTTTTGTATTAGATGATGGGTGGTTTGGTAATCGCTTTGATGATAATCGTGCTTTAGGTGACTGGAGTGTGAATGAGGCAAAACTGGGTGGAAGTCTTGAAAGTCTGATTTCAGATATCCATGAAAGAGGTTTGCAGTTTGGACTTTGGTTAGAACCTGAGATGATTTCTGTAGATAGTGATTTGTATCGTAAACATCCTGATTGGGCTATTCAGGTTCCTGACTATGAGCATACCTATTCTAGAAATCAATTAGTACTTAATCTTGCCAATCCTCAGGTAGTAGAATACTTGAAAATTGTCTTAGATCAACTCCTATCTTATCATGAGATTGATTACATTAAATGGGATATGAATCGTAATATGACTAAGCTAGGGAATGGTTCGAACTATCTAGAGACAAAGATGCAATCTCATCAGTACATGTTGGGGCTTTACGAACTCGTTTCTTATCTGACAGAGAAGCACAGCCATATTCTCTTTGAGTCTTGCTCTGGTGGTGGTGGACGAAATGATCTGGGTATGATACGCTATTTCCCACAAGTCTGGGCAAGTGATAATACTGATGCGATTGCACGTTTACCAATTCAATACGGCTCATCCTATCTCTATCCAACCATTTCTATGGGGGCTCATGTGTCAGCAGTACCGAATCATCAGATGGGACGAATGACACCATTAGAAACACGCGGTCATGTAGCAATGATGGGAAATTTGGGATATGAGCTTGATTTGACAAGTTTATCAGATGAAGAGAAAGCTGAGATTGCTAATCAGGTGAACTTGTATAAAGAATTACGACCAGTAGTTCAGTTAGGACAGCAGTATAGGTTAATCAATCCCGAGTCTGCATCCAATGAAGCAGCTGTACAATTTAACTACGGCAATCAAACGATTGTAACCTACGTTCGCGTTTTATCAGTTGTAGAGACCATGGAAACAACTTTAAAGTTAAAAGATTTGGTTGAAGAGGGACTGTATGAATTGCAGGAAAATGGAGTAGTTTACTCAGGTGCAGAACTCATGTATGCAGGTTTAACTGTTATCTTATCTCAAGGAGATTTTTTGAGTAAACAGTATATTTTTAAAAGACTATAATAAAAGTGTATAAATTTATAAAGGAGGCTTTCCAATGAAATGGTATAAAAAAATCGGAC
The DNA here is from genome assembly GCF_013276615.1 of Streptococcus sp. 1621. NCBI lineage: Bacteria > Bacillati > Bacillota > Bacilli > Lactobacillales > Streptococcaceae > Streptococcus > Streptococcus sp. 1621. Next base: position 4,656 of record NZ_VMLJ01000020.1, on the reverse strand, counting down.
TTCTTGCAACTACAGGTTTAGCTTTGTTTGGGCTCGGCGCTTGCTCCAACTATGGTAAATCTGCGGATGGCACAGTGACCATCGAGTATTTCAACCAGAAAAAAGAAATGACCAAAACCTTGGAAGAAATCGCTCGTGATTTTGAGAAGGAAAACCCTAAGATCAAGGTCAAAGTCGTCAATGTACCAAATGCTGGTGAAGTATTGAAGACACGTGTTCTAGCAGGAGATGTGCCTGATGTGGTCAATATTTACCCACAGTCCATCGAACTGCAAGAATGGGCAAAAGCAGGTGTCTTTGAAGATTTGAGCAACAAAGACTACCTGAAACGCGTGAAAAATGGCTACGCTGAAAAATATGCTGTAAACGAAAAAGTTTACAACGTTCCTTTTACAGCTAATGCTTATGGAATTTACTACAACAAAGATAAATTCGAAGAGCTGGGCTTGAAGGTTCCTGAAACCTGGGATGAATTTGAACAGTTAGTCAAAGACATCGTTACTAAAGGACAAACACCATTTGGAATTGCAGGTGCAGATGCTTGGACACTCAATGGTTACAATCAATTAGCCTTTGCGACAGCAACAGGTGGAGGAAAAGAAGCCAATCAATACCTTCGTTATTCTCAACCAAATGCCATTAAATTGTCGGATTCGATTATGAAAGATGACATCAAGGTCATGGACATCCTTCGCATCAATGGCTCTAAGCAAAAGAACTGGGAAGGTGCTGGCTATACCGATGTTATCGGAGCCTTCGCACGTGGGGATGTCCTCATGACACCAAATGGGTCTTGGGCGATCACAGCGATTAATGAACAAAAACCGAACTTTAAGATTGGGACCTTCATGATTCCAGGAAAAGAAAAAGGACAAAGCTTAACCGTTGGTGCGGGAGACTTGGCATGGTCTATCTCAGCCGCCACCAAACATCCAAAAGAAGCCAATGCCTTTGTGGAATATATGACCCGTCCAGAGGTTATGCAAAAATACTACGATGTGGACGGATCTCCAACAGCGATCGAAGGGGTCAAACAAGCAGGAGAAGATTCACCGCTTGCTGGTATGACCGAATATGCCTTTACTGATCGTCACTTGGTCTGGTTGCAACAATACTGGACCAGTGAATCAGACTTCCATACCTTGACCATGAACTATGTCTTGACCGGTGATAAACAAGGCATGGTCAATGATTTGAATGCCTTCTTTAACCCGATGAAAGCGGATGTGGATTAGGAGTAGAGAGACTATGAAAAAAGTATTACAAAAATATTGGGCATGGGCTTTTGTGGTCATCCCTCTCTTGTTACAAGCAATTTTCTTCTATGTGCCGATGTTTCAAGGAGCCTTTTACAGTTTTACTAACTGGACAGGATTGACTTATAACTACAAATTTGTCGGCTTAAACAACTTTAAGCTCCTCTTCATGGATCCAAAATTCATGAATGCGATTGGCTTTACCGCAATCATTACGATTGCCATGGTGGTTGGTGAGATTGCACTCGGGATCTTCATTGCGCGTGTCTTGAACTCTAAAATCAAAGCCCAAACCTTCTTCCGTGCTTGGTTCTTCTTCCCAGCTGTTTTGTCTGGTTTGACAGTGGCTTTGATCTTCAAGCAAGTCTTCAACTACGGTCTTCCAGCGATTGGGCATGCCCTTCATATTGAATTTTTCCAAACCAGTCTTTTAGGGACTAAGTGGGGAGCGATCTTTGCGGCTGTCTTTGTCCTTCTTTGGCAAGGGGTGGCTATGCCCATCATCATCTTCCTAGCTGGTTTGCAATCTATTCCAACTGAGATTACAGAGGCAGCAAGGATTGATGGCGCGACTAGCAAGCAAGTTTTCTGGAACATTGAATTGCCTTACTTGCTACCAAGTGTCTCTATGGTCTTTATCCTATCCCTAAAAGGTGGGCTGACTGCTTTTGACCAAGTCTTTGCCATGACCGGTGGTGGTCCAAACAATGCCACAACTTCACTTGGGCTTTTGGTTTATAACTATGCCTTTAAAAACAACCAATTCGGTTATGCCAATGCCATTGCCGTAATCTTGTTCTTCTTAATTGTAGTGATTTCGATCATCCAATTGAGAGTATCTAAGAAATTTGAAATTTAAGAGGAGAAGCATGATGAAACAAGATGAAAGAAAAGACCTGATTGGCAAATACATTCTATTGATTCTAGGATCGGTTCTGATTTTAGTGCCGCTCCTTGCTACCCTCTTTAGTTCCTTCAAACCCACTAAGGATATTGTAGACAATTTCTTTGGCTTTCCAACCAACTTCACATGGGACAACTTTAGCCGTCTCTTAGCTGATGGGATCGGAGGCTATTATTGGAACTCTGTCGTCATCACTGTCTTGTCTTTACTTGCAGTAATGATCTTTATTCCGATGGCAGCCTACTCCATCGCTCGCAATATGAGTAAAAGAAAAGCCTTTACCATCATGTATATCCTCTTAATCCTCGGAATCTTCGTACCTTTCCAAGTCATCATGATTCCGATTACGGTTATGATGAGTAAACTCGGTTTGGCTAATACCTTTGGTTTGATCTTGCTCTACTTGACCTATGCGATTCCACAGACCCTCTTTCTCTATGTTGGCTATATCAAAATCTCGATCCCAGAAAGTCTGGATGAAGCAGCAGAGATCGATGGGGCTAATCAATTTACAACTTATTTCCGCATCATCTTCCCAATGATGAAACCGATGCATGCGACAACCATGATCATCAATGCCCTTTGGTTCTGGAATGACTTCATGTTGCCACTCCTTGTCTTGAACCGGGATTCAAAAATGTGGACTCTGCCTTTGTTCCAATACAACTACGCAGGCCAATACTTCAACGACTACGGGCCAAGCTTTGCCTCATACGTTGTCGGCATTATCAGTATCACCATTGTCTATCTCTTCTTCCAACGCCATATCATCGCAGGAATGAGCAACGGGGCAGTGAAGTAAGAAGAGACTAGAGAAGCTATAATTCCTGATACAGGGGAATAGTTCAGCTAGTTGACAATTTTATGTGAAAACAAGAAAGTAGTACTTAGTTTATTGAAGTCTATATTTAGTACGAGTTTGATGATAAATAGAGATTTAAAATGAATTTGATTTACGAAGCCAAGTCATATGAGACTTGGCTTCAATTAGAAAAAGGAGAGTAATGATGCCAATTCAAAATAAAACCATGTTGATTACCTATTCAGATAGTCTGGGAAATAATCTTAAAGACTTATATGATAATTTGGAAGAGCATTTTGGAGATGCTATTGGGGGAGTTCACCTTCTACCATTTTTCCCATCAACAGGTGATCGTGGATTTGCGCCAGTTGACTACGACGAAGTGGACTCAGCTTTTGGTGATTGGGAGGATGTTAAGCGTTTAGGTGAGAAATATTATCTTATGTTTGACTTTATGATTAACCATATTTCTCGTCAATCTAAGTATTATAAGGACTATCAAGAAAAACATGAAGCCAGTGAATTTAAAGATCTCTTTTTAAACTGGGATAAGTTTTGGCCGGAAAATCGTCCGACACAAGCTGATGTAGACTTAATTTACAAGCGTAAGGATCGTGCACCAAAGCAAGAGATTGTCTTTGCAGATGGGTCAGTGGAACATTTGTGGAATACCTTTGGTGAGGAGCAGATTGATCTTGATGTGACCAAAGAAGTAACGATGGAATTTATCCGTAAGACCATTCAGCACTTGGCAAGTAATGGGTGTGATTTGATTCGCTTAGATGCCTTTGCTTATGCAGTGAAGAAATTGGATACCAATGATTTCTTTGTGGAACCAGATATTTGGGATTTATTGGACAAAGTTCGAGACATCGCTGCTGAGTATGGAACAGAGCTCTTACCTGAGATTCATGAACATTATTCGATTCAGTTTAAAATAGCGGATCACGATTACTATGTTTATGATTTTGCTCTTCCAATGGTGACGCTTTATACTCTTTACAGTTCTAGAACAGAGCGCTTGGCTAAGTGGTTAAAGATGAGCCCAATGAAGCAATTTACGACGCTAGACACCCATGATGGGATTGGAGTAGTAGATGTCAAAGATATCCTGACTGATGAGGAAATCGACTATGCTTCAAATGAGCTCTATAAGGTTGGAGCTAATGTCAAACGTAAGTACTCTAGTGCAGAGTATAACAATTTAGATATCTACCAAATCAATTCAACTTACTATTCTGCGCTTGGAGATGATGATGTCAAGTATTTTCTCGCTCGTCTAATTCAAGCTTTTGCCCCAGGTATTCCTCAGATTTACTATGTAGGTCTATTAGCAGGCAAGAATGACTTGAAATTGTTAGAAGAAACTAAAGAAGGTCGAAATATTAATCGTCATTACTATAGCAATGAGGAAATATCAGAAGAGGTCCAACGTCCTGTAGTGAAGGCCCTTCTCAATCTATTTTCTTTCCGTAACCGTTTAGAAGCCTTTGATCTAGGAGGGACTATTGACGTTGAAACACCAACAGCTCAAAGCATTGTAATCAAACGTCAAAATAAAGATAAGTCCGTAACAGCAGTAGCAGAAATTGATTTGCAAAATCAGACTTATCGGGTAATTGAGAATGGAGTTGAAGTAACATTTTGAAGCCTTGATATGGTTGATAAAATAGTTTTTTGGTAAATTCCCAAAC
>NZ_VMLJ01000002.1:0-23212 GCF_013276615.1 Streptococcus sp. 1621 | reverse complement strand
TTGCCCTTTCTAGAATATCAATAGTGCATAACAAAAAGCTCTACTTTATCTAGTAGAGCCAATGTCTATGTCAAAAAAACTCTATTAATACTCTTCGAAAATCTCTTCAAACCACGTCAGCGTCGCCTTACCGTATAGATATATGTAACTGACTTCGTCAGTCTTATCTACAACCTCAAAGCAGTGCTTTGAGCAATCTGCGGCTAGCTTCCTAGTTTGCTCTTTGATTTTCATTGAGTATAAAATGCCAGAAAAAGAGCATAAAAGAGCACACAAAAAGAGACAAAAACAAGATCTACTAAATAAAGGTTCTTTATTTGATAGACTTAGTTGTTCATGTCTCCCTTACCTCCTAGTATTGGTACCTCTATCCTATACCTTTCAGGATATTTTGTCAACAGAAAACTGGAAATTCTAATCTCTAGAATCCAAAAACAGGTCCATAAAGAGTCAGTACGTGTTTGACATGTTCGTAATGAAATTTGTCGTAGTTTCGCCAAGCAGTGCGTGCTTGGTCGTTCAGTTTTAGGCTACCAAGTCCAATCAGCAGACTGGTACGTTGGTAAAATTTCTCAAGATCGATTAAGATACTGTTGTCCAACTTTTCCGCTTTTTTGAGCTCTTGCAGAGTAGTATTTAGCAGCTCTTGCAGTCGAATATCATCTGCCGTACCCTGTTTGCAGCTTTGGAAACTTTTATTTAACTCGGATAGGAGTTGGGTTGCATTAGTAATGAGTTCTTTGTCTTTCATGTGAGTATCCTCCTTGATCTGATGTATTATTGCCTATAGTATAGCACTAAAAAATAAAAACATCATAGTAAATATGTTAAAAAATCGAATTTTAATTACAAGTTTGGTATGCTGATTTGTAGCCTTTTCATGGTATAATCAAGAGAGTAAAACTTTATGGAGGAAGTATGAAATTAAATATTCAAGAAATTCGTAAGCAGTCTGAAGGCTTGCATTTTGAACAAACGTTAGATCTAGTTACTGACCTGCGTGCACGTAATCAAGAAATTTTAGATGTAAAAGATATCCTTGCAGTTGGGAAAGTACAGTACGAAGACCGTATGTATTTCTTAGATTATCAACTATCTTATACCATTGTTCTTGCTTCAAGTCGCAGTATGGAACCAGTTGAGTTAGTTGAATCTTATCCAGTCACGGAAGTTTTCATGGAAGGCGCAACTAACCAGCTAGATCAAGAAGTTCTAGATGATGATTTGGTCTTGCCTATCGAAAATGGGGAACTTGACCTTGCTGAGAGCGTGTCAGACAATATCCTACTAAACATTCCTATCAAGGTCTTGACGGCTGAAGAAGAGGCTGGTCAAGGATTTGTGTCAGGAAATGACTGGCAAATCATGACAGAGGAAGAATATCAGGCGCAACAAGCAGTTAAGAAAGAAGAAAACAGTCCTTTTGCTGGCTTACAAGGACTATTTGATGGAGACGAATAATGGTCTTGTCAAAAAAACGCGCACGAAAGGTGCTAGAAGAAATCATTGCTCTTTTTCCAGATGCTAAGCCTAGTCTTGATTTTACCAATCATTTTGAACTCTTGGTTGCGGTCATGTTATCAGCTCAGACGACGGATGCAGCGGTAAATAAGGCCACACCAGGTCTATTTGCTGCATTTCCAACGCCACAAGCCATGTCTGTTGCAACAGAAAGTGAGATTGCTTCACACATTTCTCGCCTGGGACTGTATCGAAATAAGGCTAAATTCCTTAAAAAATGTGCCCAACAGTTACTAGATGATTTTGATGGTCAAGTCCCTCAGACACGTGAGGAATTGGAGAGTTTGGCAGGTGTTGGTCGCAAGACAGCCAATGTTGTCATGAGTGTGGGCTTTGGGATTCCAGCCTTTGCAGTGGATACTCACGTGGAGCGTATTTGCAAACACCATGATATCGTCAAAAAATCAGCGACACCACTTGAGGTGGAAAAGCGGGTCATGGATATCTTGCCACCTGAGCAGTGGTTAGCAGCTCATCAGGCCATGATTTATTTTGGAAGAGCCATTTGTCATCCTAAAAATCCAGAGTGTGACCAGTACCCACAGTTATATGATTTTAGCAATTTATAAGATGGGGTTTCAAAAGTTTTTGCTTGATTTTAAGCATGCTTTGTGCTATAGTAGTTGATAACTAAATATTCCTTTAAACCTGTCCCGTGAGGCAGGCAAGGAGCGTGATAAAGTAGAAGGGTGAAGTCTATACTGTTTGCAGTAGGGCTCGCTTGGCTGTACATTTCAAGTCTCCTTGTTTAAGGAGACTTTTCTTTTTGGAGGTTTGTCATGAAGACAAAAGAAGTTGTAGACGAATTGACCGTCAAACGAGCGATTACGCGTATTACTTATGAGATTATCGAACGCAACAAAGATTTGAATAAAATCGTCTTGGCTGGTATTAAAACTCGCGGTGTCTTTATCGCCCACCGAATCCAAGAACGTTTGGAACAGCTAGAAAATCTTTCAGTTCCTGTTGTGGAATTGGATACTAAACCCTTCCGTGATGATGTTAAAAGTGGAGAAGATACTTCTTTGGTTTCTGTTGATGTGACAGACCGTGAAGTTATCTTGGTGGACGATGTGCTTTATACAGGCCGTACCATCCGTGCTGCTATTGATAATATTGTCGGTCATGGTCGTCCTGCGCGCGTGAGTTTAGCAGTTCTCGTCGATCGTGGGCATAGAGAATTGCCAATCCGTCCAGATTACGTTGGAAAAAATATCCCAACCAGTCGTTCTGAAGAAATCATCGTGGAGATGGCAGAACTTGATGGCCAAGACAGAGTTCTGATTACTGAAGAAGCTTAGAAAGCTAAAGGAGTAGCCATGTCAGAAAATCAACAAGCATTGAACCATGTGGTGTCCATGGAAGACCTCACTGTCGATCAAGTCATGAAATTGATCAAGCGAGGAATTGAGTTTAAAAACGGAGCTCAGCTTCCTTATGAAGACCATCCGATTGTTTCTAATCTTTTCTTTGAGGATTCTACACGGACGCATAAGTCCTTTGAAGTGGCAGAGATTAAACTGGGGCTGGAACGACTTGACTTTGATGTGAAGACCAGCTCGGTCAATAAGGGTGAAACACTTTATGATACTATCTTGACTCTGTCTGCTTTAGGAGTGGATGTCTGTGTGATTCGTCACCCAGAAGTCGACTACTACAGAGAGTTGATTGCTAGTCCGACGATTACGACTTCCATCATCAATGGTGGAGATGGTTCGGGACAACACCCTAGCCAGAGCTTACTTGATTTGATGACTATTTATGAGGAATTTGGTCACTTTGAGGGCCTTAAGGTTGCGATTGCAGGTGACTTGGACCACTCACGCGTTGCCAAATCCAATATGCAGATTTTGAAACGCTTGGGAGCTGAACTTTACTTTGCTGGACCTGAGGAATGGAGAAGTCAAGAGTTTGCAGGCTATGGACAGTTTGTAACTATTGATGAAATCATTGATCAGGTGGATGTCATGATGTTTCTCCGTGTGCAACATGAACGCCATGATAGTGGAGCTGTCTTTTCAAAAGAAGACTACCATGCCCAACATGGCTTGACTCAAGAACGTTATGACCGTTTGAAAGAAACAGCAATCCTCATGCACCCAGCTCCGGTGAACCGTGATGTGGAAATCGCAGATCACTTGGTTGAAGCACCAAAATCACGGATTGTCCAACAAATGACCAATGGTGTCTTTGTTCGAATGGCAATCTTAGAATCCGTACTGGCGAGTAGAAACGCCAACTAAAACACAAGACGTTAAAAGACGCCAGTGAGCGTCCACGAGAGGTGAAAATATGACAAAAAGACTTCTAGTATTAGAAGATGGCACAGTTTTTGAAGGCAAGGCCTTCGGAGCAGATATTGATGTAACAGGCGAAATCGTCTTTAATACAGGGATGACTGGCTACCAAGAATCCATTACAGACCAGTCTTATAATGGACAAATCTTGACCTTTACTTATCCTTTGGTAGGAAATTATGGAATTAACCGTGATGATTACGAATCCATTATTCCAACTTGTAAGGGAGTTGTTGTTTTCGAAGAAGCACGTAGAGCTAGTAACTGGCGCAACCAAATGACCTTGGATGAATTTTTGAAAGCCAAGAAAATTCCGGGTATTTCAGGGATTGATACACGTGCTCTTACCAAGATTATCCGTAAGCATGGTACTATGCGTGCAACCTTGACCCATGTTGGGGACAGTATGGACCATGTGACGGACCAGCTCCAAGCAACAGTCTTGCCGACAGACAATATCAAGCAGGTTTCTACTAAAACTTCGTATCCAGCTCCAGGAGTTGGTTTGAGCGTAGTGCTAGTGGACTTTGGTCTCAAGCACTCAATCTTACGTGAACTCTCTAAGCGCAACTGTAACGTGACAGTCGTTCCTTATTCAACAACGGCTGAAGAAATTCTCCATCTCAACCCTGACGGAGTTATGTTGTCAAATGGACCGGGAAATCCAGAAGATGTTCCCCAAGCACTGGATATGATTCGCGGTGTGCAAGGGAAAATTCCAATTTTCGGTATTTGTATGGGGCACCAACTCTTTGCCATGGCAAACGGTGCTAAGACCTATAAGATGAAATTTGGACACCGTGGATTTAACCACGCGGTACGTGAAATTGCTACAGGACGTGTAGACTTTACTAGCCAGAACCATGGTTATGCGGTCAGCCGTGAGGACTTGCCAGAGCACTTGATCATTACCCACGAAGAAATCAATGATAAGTCAGTGGAAGGTGTGCGTCACCGATACCAACCTGCTTTCTCTGTTCAATACCATCCAGATGCAGCCCCTGGTCCACACGACGCTAGCTACCTATTTGACGAGTTTATCGAGATGATGGAAGCTTTTAAACAATCAAACTAAGAACGAGTAAAAGCTCGTCGGAGAATTTATGTAACTGAACACGGACGGAAAGCTCGGAATTTAGAGAAACCAACTTGGATTGTTAATCCTTCTTTAGTTTCCTAAAATTCAATCGCTTTCTATTCGTCCTTTGTATCTTATTTAATGTCGCTCTGTGAGGCGACGAATAGAAAGGAGAAGATACATTGTTCGCGGAAGTGAACACGCCCTAAGAACTGTGTGAAAAAGATAAACATCGTCTTGGCGCTAAAGGCGTCTGCACCGAGTTTCCTATTTTCACTGTGTTCTTTACGGGCTTTGTATCATAAACTATGCCTAAACGTACTGATATTCAAAAAATTATGGTGATTGGTTCTGGTCCGATTATTATTGGTCAGGCTGCTGAGTTTGACTACGCTGGAACCCAGGCTTGCTTGTCGTTGAAAGAGGAAGGTTATAAGGTTGTTTTGGTTAACTCAAACCCTGCAACTATCATGACGGACAAGGAAATTGCTGACAAGGTTTACATCGAACCGATTACACTTGAGTTTGTAACGCGTATTCTTCGTAAGGAGCGTCCAGATGCCTTGCTACCAACACTCGGTGGTCAGACAGGTCTCAACATGGCCATGGAATTATCTAAAAATGGTATCCTAGATGAGCTTGGTGTTGAACTTCTGGGTACTAAACTATCTGCCATTGATCAAGCGGAGGACCGTGACCTCTTTAAACAATTGATGGAAGAGCTCAACCAACCAATTCCAGAATCTGAAATTGTCAACACAGTCGAAGAAGCTGTTGCCTTTGCAGCGACAATTGGCTACCCAGTCATCGTTCGTCCAGCCTTCACTCTTGGTGGTACTGGTGGTGGTATGTGTGCTAACGAGGAAGAATTGCGTGAAATCGCTGAAAATGGTTTGAAATTGTCACCTGTCACCCAATGTTTGATTGAGCGTTCAATCGCAGGTTTCAAGGAAATCGAATACGAAGTCATGCGTGACTCAGCTGACAATGCTTTGGTTGTTTGTAACATGGAAAACTTTGACCCAGTTGGGATTCACACAGGAGATTCCATTGTATTCGCCCCTGCCCAAACCATGTCAGATTATGAAAACCAAATGCTTCGTGACGCGAGCTTGAGCATTATTCGTGCCCTCAAGATTGAAGGTGGATGTAACGTTCAGCTAGCTCTTGATCCCCACAGCTTTAAGTACTATGTTATAGAAGTAAACCCCCGTGTATCGCGTTCGTCAGCCCTTGCTTCTAAGGCGACAGGATATCCGATTGCTAAGTTGGCTGCCAAGATTGCAGTCGGTTTGACCTTGGATGAGGTTATAAACCCAGTCACTGGTTCAACCTATGCCATGTTTGAACCAGCCCTTGACTACGTTGTTGCCAAAATCCCACGTTTCCCATTTGACAAGTTTGAAAAAGGTGAGCGCCGTCTTGGTACCCAGATGAAGGCGACTGGAGAAGTCATGGCGATTGGTCGTAACATCGAGGAATCTCTCCTTAAAGCTTGTCGTTCCCTTGAAATTGGGGTGCACCACAATGAAATGCCTGAACTTGCAGCAGTTTCTGATGATGCCTTGATTGAAAAAGTAGTCAAAGCCCAGGATGACCGTCTCTTCTATGTATCAGAAGCCATTCGCCGCGGTTATACACCAGAAGAAATTGCTGAATTGACTAAGATTGATATCTTCTATCTTGATAAACTCTTGCATATCTTTGAAATTGAGCAAGAATTAGGTGCCCATCCACAGGATCTTGAAGTTTTGAAAACTGCAAAATTGAATGGATTTTCAGACCGTAAGATTGCTGAGCTCTGGAAAACGACTGCTGATCAAGTTCGCCAGCTTCGTTTGGAAAACAAGATTATTCCAGTTTATAAGATGGTCGATACTTGTGCGGCAGAATTTGACTCTGAAACACCATACTTCTATTCAACCTATGGATGGGAAAATGAATCTATCAAGTCTGATAAGGAATCCGTTCTAGTTCTAGGTTCTGGTCCAATTCGTATCGGTCAAGGGGTCGAGTTTGACTACGCAACTGTTCACTCGGTTAAGGCTATTCAGGCAGCTGGTTATGAAGCCATCATCATGAACTCAAACCCAGAGACCGTTTCTACAGACTTCTCGGTATCAGATAAGCTTTACTTTGAGCCATTGACATTCGAAGATGTTATGAATGTCATTGACTTGGAGCAACCAAAGGGCGTCATCGTTCAGTTTGGTGGTCAAACAGCTATCAACCTTGCGGAGCCATTGGCAAAAGCAGGTGTGACCATCCTTGGTACGCAAGTTTCTGACCTAGACCGCGCCGAAGACCGTGACCTCTTCGAGCAAGCTCTTAAAGATTTGGATATTCCACAGCCACCAGGACAAACGGCTACCAATGAAGAAGAAGCAGTTCTTGCGGCTCGCAAGATTGGCTTCCCAGTTCTTGTCCGCCCATCTTATGTACTTGGTGGACGTGCCATGGAAATCGTTGAAAACGAAGAAGACCTTCGTTCTTACATGCGAACTGCTGTTAAGGCTAGTCCAGATCACCCAGTTCTTGTTGACTCTTACATCGTTGGGCAAGAGTGCGAAGTTGATGCCATCTCAGACGGGGAAAATGTTCTCATCCCTGGTATTATGGAGCATATCGAACGTGCTGGTGTCCATTCAGGTGACTCAATGGCCGTATATCCTCCACAAACCTTGTCGCAAAAGGTGCAGGAAACCATTGCAGACTACACTAAACGCCTAGCAATTGGTCTTAACTGCCTTGGAATGATGAACATCCAGTTTGTTATCAAGGATGAAAAAGTTTACGTTATTGAGGTCAATCCACGTGCCAGCCGTACGGTGCCATTCCTTTCTAAGGTGACCAATATTCCTATGGCTCAAGTAGCGACCAAGCTCATTCTTGGTCAAAACCTTGAAGAACTTGGCTACCAAGATGGACTTTATCCTGAAAGTACTCGCGTTCACATCAAGGCACCTGTCTTCTCCTTTACCAAACTAGCTAAGGTAGACAGCTTACTTGGTCCTGAAATGAAGTCAACAGGTGAAGTTATGGGTTCTGATGCTACTTTGGAAAAAGCTCTTTATAAGGCCTTTGAAGCTTCTTACTTACACTTGCCAACCTTTGGTAACGTTGTATTTACCATCGCTGATGATGCCAAAGAAGAAGCCTTGGACTTGGCTCATCGTTTCCAAAATATTGGCTATGGAATCCTCGCGACAGAAGGGACAGCAGCCTTCTTTGCTAGTCATGGTCTGCAAGCTCAACCAGTTGGTAAGATTGGTGATGACGATAAGGATATTCCAAGTTTTGTTCGCAAAGGAAGAATTCAAGCTATCATTAATACAGTAGGAACTAAACGAACTGCTGATGAAGATGGTGAGCAGATTCGCCGTTCAGCTATTGAACATGGAGTGCCCCTCTTCACAGCTCTAGATACAGCTAACGCCATGCTCAAAGTATTGGAAAGCCGTAGTTTTGTCACAGAAGCAATTTAATACTCAATTAAAATCAAAGAGCAAACTAGGAAACTAGTCGCAGGCTGTACTTGAGTATGGCAAGGCGACATTGACACGGTTTGAAGAGATTTTCGAAGAGTATAAATAGGAAAATAAGTTGGACAAAAGGTCTTTAAGAAGATAAGGAAAACGCATAATATCAGGTGTTGAATGAAAACCTTGATATTATGCGTTTTGTTGTGGGGGACTTACTTCATTTTTTCCTGCAATTGAGTTTTTTCCAAGTCTCACTCAATACTTTGTATAATTGCCCTTAATCAGTTTTTGCGATAAGCTTTAATACTGTGACTATACCACTCTTGCATTTCCTTTGATGGTGGTGTCATATAATCCCCATACATCTGAGTTAAAAATTGGTCATATTTTTTTGGAACTGGTAACATACGACCTTCAAACTCAGTTAAGATGAGTTCTTTAAAGGTATCAACTGGGAAGACTTCTTTCATTCCTTCCTTACCGATCCCAACTCCTCCTTCATATTGAGGAGTGCTGGTTGCAGCATTTTTGATTAGCTGATCAATTTTCTTGTAAAAGTAACGGGGATTGACCACTCGGAGGGCGTACCAGCTACATAATCTTAGAAAATCTTTTAATTTGCTGTCACCGTGAACTGCGCGTGATTTTTTGATATAAGCTAGTTGACGAAGGGCTACATACTTATAACTCTTGTCTACAATGCTCAAGTCTGTAAAGCGATCAATTGGGAAGACATCGATAAAGAGACTGGTGTCATGACGCTTGTACTTAACATGGTCTTCGATAACAGTAGAAGTATCCAAAATCGATGCGAAATTATGGAAGTACCAAGAAGAAGTGTCGTAGGAGAGAACCTTATAGCGAGGGTGATTTTCTTCTTCAATAATCTTCAGTAAACGCTCATAATCCTCACGATAAAGGGAAATATCAATATCATCATCCCAAGGAATCATGCCTTTGTGGCGGATGGCTCCAAGCATGGTTCCATAACTGAGAAAATAAGGAATATCATGTTTCTTACAAGTCTCATCAATATAGTCTAGCAGGGCTAGTTGAATTTCTTTAATTTCTTTTTTTTCTAAATATTGCATCCTAATCCTCCAATTTATAAGCGTGAAATTCATGACTGTAGAAGCGTTTTTCTTCTGGTGGTAGGGTCATATAATCTCCATAAAATTGTGTCAAAATAGTATCATATTTTTCAGGTGCGGGAAGGCTTAAATTCTCAAAGGGCAAATCGATTGTTTTATCAAAAGTACCACTTGGGAAGACTTCCTTTTCCTTAAATTTAGAAGGGATAAAAGCCATATACTGCCCATTCTCACGGCTATATTTTTGAATTTCTTTCTCGATTTTATTTGCGAAATAACGAGGAGAAACCGGTCGAAGGAGCAACCAAAAGACTGTTCGTATCCAATCTTTTAAAAGGCTATCCTTATAGACAATATTTTTATGTTTACTGAAAGACAGAAGTTTGAAGCTTTCCAGTTTATAACAAGTATCAATGACCTTAGGATCATCAAAGCGATCCATAGGGAAAATGTCGATAAAGACACCAGACTCATAGGTTTTCGTATTTCGAGTATCAATAATTTTAGTCGTACTGTCGGTTATTTTGATAAAGTTGTTAAAGTAGTTTTTATCCGTTTCTAAGGAAAGGAGCTTATACTTGCTTTTTTCCTTTTGAAAAATGTTTATAAATCGTTGGTAATCTTCTCGAGGCATTGACAAATCAATATCGTCGTCCCAAGGAATAAAGCCCTGATGTCGAACTGCCCCAATCAGAGTACCGTAGTTAATAATATAGTTGATATTGTGCTTTTTGCAGAGAGTATCAATATAATCCAAAATTTCTAATTCAATTTGTTTGGCATCTTCAATGGTTAGTTGTTTCATTTTATACTCCTATGATCTTTTGAATCTATTTTTTAAGGCTAGGACATGGTTTAAAAATTCATAGAAAATGCTATCTTTTGTGAAGACGAGTAGACCAATATAAGAGATGGCTGATAGCAAGACAATCAAACCAGTATTCATCAAAAATGGTAAATTAATGATCATATCCACAGGATACAAGAAATTAATCAGGAAATAAATTCCTACAAAGGAAAGTGAAAAGAGCGAGTATCGAACAGTATAGCTAAAGATATGTCCTAAGTGAATAAGTTGTTTCCTATGGATGAAAATGATATAGAAAACAAGTAGAGAGGCCTCTGATAGCATAGTTGTCAGTAAGTAGTATTCAGGAGCCACGATATGGTTGAAAAAGAGGAGACTATTTAAGCCCAAATTGAGTAGCCCAGCAAAGACTGTGTAAACTGTGATACGTTTTTCATAGCCATTTGTAAAGAGAATTTGGGAACCAAGAATGGTATCTAGTGCCAGGATAATCGTACGAAAAGCGAAGAGAGAGGTCAAGATGCCACCTCCGATATATTTTTCACTACCGTAAAGTAGGATGGCATTTGGTCCTAGAACCATGAGTCCAAAACTCAGTGGAATGATAAAGAAGTTAAAGATTCGACTACCTCTATTAACCAAGGAAACATAGGCTTCCTTGTCTCCTTTCCCCAGATAGTAACTGAGACGAGGCACACTAACTCCAATTGCACCTGTTACCACACCAGCTATAACGGTCACAATTCGCTGAGCCATGGTATAGTAACTAACGTTGACATCAATCCCTGTTTTAACGAGGAAGAGACGGTCCAAAAATGTGAAGAGCATATTGGCATTGGCAAAGACCAACATGGCTGTTAAAGGGAGAAAGAGCGGTTTAAAATCACTTAGGTGGATTTTAACAAGCTTAATGTCTCTTTTAATCCAAAAATAACTAATCAGATAGTTAATCAGCGTCGATAAACTCATCACGAGTGTGTAGACAACAATATCGTGTTCATTTTTGACAAACAGGAAAATAGATACCAGCATCAGGATACGGATGAAGGCAGTCTTGTAAAAAAGAAAACTGTAATTTTCCAGAGCTTCATTGACCCACTCGATTGAAAAAATCTGGGCAATGAGTTGAATCCCCATAACAAGGTAGACTTTTTTGACGATTGGATTATCTGTAAAGAAGAGAGGATAGGCTAGGATATAGACAGCGGTGGTCAAAATCGTACAAGCTATGCACAAATAAAAAAGACTAGAGAAGGTTCTATTCAGATCTTTTTTGTTATCCTTGACATTACTGATGGCCCGTAAACCGTAGTTATAGACTCCATAAGTTGCAAAGGGTAAGAAAAATGACAAAATTGTGTCGACTGAGTTGAAGTAACCATAGTCAGTTCGGTCCAAGACACGCGCGACGTAGGTCCCAGTTAGGATGGGAAAAATAATATTCAAGACACGAATTCCCATATAAGATAGAGCATTTAATTTTATACTTTTCATTCAATTTACCTCGTTTTTCATTATATCATAAAGTCAGCTAATAAGAAATGAAGGGCAGTAATACTCTTCGAAAATCAAATTCAAACCACGTCAGCGTCGCCTTACCGTACTCAAGTACAGCTTACGGCTAGCTTCCTAGTTTGCTTTTTGATTTTCATTGAGTATAAGTCAAGTAATCACTTTGAAGTTTCAAAGCTTAATTTTAAGTTTTCTTTAAGGAAAGTATATTATTCTGAAGGACTCTAAAATTTCACAGCCATTTATTGGTAATGACGACAGAATTCCTAGTCATTACTAGAAATGGACTAGTTTCTTTGAATAATAGAACTCCTTAATCCTCCTATTCTAGAACGGGAGGGCCGGTATTTCTTTCATGATAGGACTAGATTGTGGTATAATAGAGAGAATAAGTTTTTTTAGTAAGACAAAGGAGAAAATAGATGATTTATGCAGGAATTCTTGCTGGTGGAACTGGCACACGCATGGGAATCAGTAACTTGCCAAAACAATTTTTAGAGCTAGGTGATCGACCTATTTTGATTCATACAATTGAAAAATTTGTCTTGGAACCAAGTATTGAAAAAATTGTAGTTGGGGTTCATGGAGACTGGGTTTCTCATGCAGAAGATCTTGTAGATAAATATCTTCCTCTTCATAAGGAACGTATCATCATTACAAAGGGTGGTGCTGACCGCAATACAAGTATTGAGAAAATCATTGAAGCCATTGATGCTTATCGTCCGCTTACTCCAGAGGATATCGTTGTTACCCACGATTCTGTTCGTCCATTTATTACACTTCGCATGATTCAGGACAATATCCAACTTGCCCAAAATCATGACGCAGTGGACACAGTGGTAGAAGCGGTTGATACTATCGTTGAAAGTATCAATGGTCAATTCATCACAGATATTCCAAATCGTGCTCACCTTTATCAAGGACAAACACCTCAAACATTCCGTTGCAAGGACTTTATGGACCTTTACGGTTCTCTCTCTGCTGAAGAGAAGGAAATCTTGACAGATGCATGTAAAATCTTTGTGATTAAAGGAAAAGATGTGGCCTTGGCCAAAGGTGAATACTCAAATCTGAAGATTACAACCGTAACAGATTTGAAGATTGCAAAAAGTATGATTGAGAAAGACTAGTAAAATGATTAATCAAATTTATCAACTAACTAAGCCTAAGTTTATCAATGTCAAATATCAGGAAGAGGCTATTGACCAAGAGAATCATATCCTCATCCGCCCTAATTATATGGCGGTCTGTCATGCGGATCAGCGTTACTACCAAGGAAAACGTGATCCAAAGATTTTGAATAAAAAACTTCCAATGGCAATGATTCACGAGTCATGTGGAACCGTTATTTCTGACCCGACAGGAACCTACGAGGTTGGGCAAAAAGTTGTCATGATTCCCAATCATCCTCCTATGCAGAGTGATGAAGAATTCTATGAGAACTACATGACAGGGACTCATTTCTTGTCTAGTGGATTTGATGGCTTTATGAGAGAGTTTGTTTCTCTTCCTAAAGATCGTGTGGTGGCTTATGATGCTATTGAAGATACGGTTGCAGCCATTACAGAGTTTGTCAGTGTTGGCATGCATGCCATGAATCGCTTATTGACCCTTGCTCATAGCAAGCGGGACCGAATCGCCGTTATCGGAGATGGAAGTTTAGCTTTTGTAGTTGCTAATATTATAAATTATACTTTGCCAGAAGCAGAGATTGTGGTTATTGGTCGTCATTGGGAAAAGTTGGAACTTTTCTCATTTGCCAAAGAATGCTATATTACGGATAATATTCCTGAAGATTTGGCCTTTGACCATGCTTTTGAGTGTTGTGGTGGTAATGGTACTGGACCGGCTATAAATGACCTGATTCGCTACATTCGTCCTCAGGGAACGATTCTCATGATGGGCGTTAGCGAGTATAAAGTCAATCTCAATACACGCGATGCCTTAGAAAAAGGCTTGCTCTTGGTTGGTTCCTCTCGTTCTGGTCGCATTGATTTTGAAAATGCTATCCAAATGATGGAAGTCAAGAAATTTGCCAATCGTCTTAAAAATATCCTTTATTTAGAAGAACCTGTAAGAGAAATTAAAGATATTCACCGTGTCTTTGCGACCGATTTAAACACAGCCTTTAAAACCGTGTTTAAGTGGGAAGTATAAGTGCTGGAGGTTAATTGTGGAGAAAATCATTAAAGAAAAAATTTCTTCCCTACTTAGTCAAGAAGAGGAAGTCCTCAGTGTTGAACAACTGGGGGGAATGACCAATCAAAACTATTTGGCCAAAACAACAAATAAGCAATACATTGTTAAATTCTTTGGTAAAGGGACAGAAAAACTGATCAATCGTCAAGATGAAAAGTACAATCTTGAACTACTTAAAGATTTAGACCTAGATGTAAAAAATTATCTTTTTGATATTGAAGCTGGTATCAAAGTAAATGAGTATATCGAATCTGCTATTACGCTTGATTCAAGGTCAATCAAGACCAAATTTGATAAAATTGCTCCAATATTACAAACTATTCATGCTTCTGGCAAGGAATTAAGAGGAGAATTTGCTCCTTTTGAAGAAATCAAAAAATACGAATCTTTGATTGAGGAAAAAATCCCTTATGCCAACTATGAAGCGGTTCGAGAAGAAGTCTTCGCCTTAGAGAAAAGACTGGCTGACTTAGGTGTTGACAGAAAATCTTGTCATATCGATTTGGTGCCTGAAAACTTTATCGAATCACCTCAAGGACGACTTTATCTGATTGACTGGGAATATTCATCAATGAACGATCCAATGTGGGATTTGGCTGCTCTCTTTTTAGAGTCTGAATTCACTCCTCAAGAGGAAGAAGACTTTTTGTCTTACTATGAGAGTGAGCAAACACCTGTCTCTCGTGAAAAGATTGCCATTTATAAAATTTTGCAAGATGCTATTTGGAGTCTATGGACAGTCTACAAAGAAGAGCAAGGTGCAGATTTTGGTGACTATGGTGTGAGTCGTTACCAAAGAGCTGTTAAAGGTCTAGCTTATTATGGAGGTTCAGATGAAAAATAAAAATGGAGTTTCTTTTGGTCTACTCTCAGGTATTTTCTGGGGGTTGGGTCTAACGATTAGTGCTTATATCTTTTCGATTTTTACAGATTTGTCACCCTTTGTGGTGGCTGCAGCTCATGATTTCTTGAGCATCTTTATCTTACTAGCTTTTCTCTTGGTAAAAGAAGGAAAAGTTCGTCTCTCAATTTTCTTAAATATTCGCAATGTTAGTGTTATCATCGGAGCCTTATTAGCAGGCCCTATCGGTATGCAGGCCAATCTTTATGCAGTTAAGTATATCGGAAGTTCCTTGGCTTCATCTGTATCTGCTATCTATCCTGCGATTTCAGTTTTATTGGCTTTCTTCTTTTTGAAGCACAAGATTTCAAAAAATACTGTGTTTGGGATTGTCTTGATTATTGGAGGGATTATTGCTCAGACCTATAAGGTTGAACAGGTTAATTCTTTCTACATTGGGATTCTTTGTGCTTTAGTTTGTGCCATTGCATGGGGAAGTGAGAGTGTTCTTAGCTCCTTTGCCATGGAAAGTGAATTGAGTGAAATCGAAGCCCTCTTAATCCGTCAAGTAACTTCATTCTTGTCCTATCTTGTGATTGTGCTCTTTTCTCATCAGTCATTTACCGCAGTAGCCAATGGACAATTGCTAGGTCTCATGATTGTCTTTGCAGCCTTTGATATGATTTCCTACTTGGCTTATTATATCGCTATCAATCGCTTGCAACCAGCCAAGGCTACAGGATTGAACGTGAGTTATGTAGTTTGGACTGTCTTGTTTGCAGTTGTTTTCTTGGGTACACCGCTAGATATGCTGACAATTATTACGTCACTTGTCGTCATTGCTGGAGTTTATATTATTATTAAAGAATAAAGGAGATTCGTGTGAAAGCCATTATCTTAGCAGCGGGATTGGGAACTCGCTTGCGTCCTATGACTGAAAATACCCCTAAAGCCTTGGTTCAGGTTAATCAAAAACCTTTGATTGAATACCAAATTGAGTTTCTAAAAGAAAAAGGGATCCATGACATCATCATCATCGTTGGTTACCTTAAAGAACAATTCGATTATTTAAAAGAGAAATACGGAGTTCGACTCGTTTTCAATGATAAATACGCTGACTACAATAACTTTTACTCTCTCTATCTTGTAAAAGAAGAATTGGCCAACAGCTATGTTATTGATGCTGACAATTATCTTTTTAAAAATATGTTCCGCAATGATTTGACTCGTTCGACTTATTTTAGTGTTTATCGTGAAGATTGTACCAACGAATGGTTCTTGGTCTATGGAGACGACTACAAGGTTCAAGATATTACTGTTGATAGCAAGGCTGGTCGTATCCTTAGTGGTGTATCCTTCTGGGATGCTCCAACTGCAGAAAAGATTGTCAGCTTTATCGACAAGGCTTATGCAAGTGGTGAATTTGTTGATCTCTACTGGGATAATATGGTTAAGGATAATATCAAAGAGCTAGATGTCTATGTTGAAGAATTAGAAGGCAATAGCATCTATGAGATCGATAGTGTCCAAGACTATCATAAATTAGAAGAAATTCTTAAAAACGAAAATTAAAGATTTTGTATGTGAGTTATAGTCTCGATAAAAATAGTTACATCAAAATGAAATAGGAATTGGGCGAATCAATTGGGGAAGTCAAATTAATGTGTTCGTATCCTATTTCAATCTATTATACAAGAAAAGTGCAAATAAAAAATCTCCAGATTAGGAACCGTCAGTGAGTTCTCTAGTTTGGAGATTTTTCAATATACTTCGTTATTGGACGGTTACAATTGAGTGTTATCTAGCTTCCGGCTCATTTATTTGTTGATTTAGCCCCATCCCTATCCAGCGGATATGTCGGTGTAATGGAATCCCTAGACAGAGGCGAAACTAAGTCCTTATTTAGTACTCGATCTGTTCCTTGTTGAACATAAGCCACGATAAGACGTAGCGGTTTATCGCCTATGGATTGCTTTTTATACTGAGTCGGATATAATACTGATGTTCCATCTGCTCCTACTAGCCCCCATGCAACGATGTCATAACCTTCTGCTGAGGTTTCAATTCCACCAAAATTTTCATTATGTCCACCTTGAACCAAATACATTTTCAATTGAGAGCCTTGCGGAATATTAGAACTAGAGAATCCATTTGGTGGAGTAGGAATTTTCCCCTTAACTATAGGTTTTTCTCCTGCTTTTCCCTCTACATCTTGTTGAGCAGTCTTTCCTGGATTTAGTGGAGATTCATCAAATTCTGGTTTTGGTAGTTGATACAGAACCTCTTGAATCTTACTAGACACGTGACCGCTTCCTTCAGTTACTGTTAAGGTTGTATTGTATAGCCCATAGAGATTTTTAGGAGACTGACCGGTAATAGTTAAAACAGCTCGTTTTCCATTACTATCAATTCTTGTTTTGATTGTAGCCCAAGTTTTACCGTCCTTACCCACCGTTGGGAACCCTGATAAAAATTAGTTTGAATTTCTCAACTAATTTTATTCAGTTACTACTTTATTATGCTATAAAAAATCAAACGCTCCCTTCTCATGATGGCAAAAACAAGCATGTAATAAAAAATTAATAATTCTGACATTTTAAGATACAGAGCTTGCCATCATTGATAAAATCAGCTACCATGAGTAAGTAAGTAAGTAAGTAAGTAAGTAAGTAAGTAAGTAAGTAAGTAAGTAAGTTTTTTTGTCCCGATTATGATATAATGATTAAATCAGGTGAATTTTGCTAGTAGGAGAAGCGATATTTTGCCACTAGATATAAACATGAGACTTCCTTTCCAAAATAACATGACAACATTATTAATATTTGCTAAACCTACTAGACAGTTATCCTAGTTTTTTGAATAGAATGAATAGATAAAAGGGGTTACGAACATGACGCCAGAAGAAATGTATCTGACAGATCGATTGGATGTACAGATAGCTTATTTTTTAAAGAAAAGCGTTCAACATCGTAGACGCTATAAGGTATTAAAAATAACAGAAATCGTGGCAGGTTTTCTCATAGCTGTTTTTTGTGCTATTCCTATGCCAGGTGATCGCTACCGTTTGATTTCGGTTGCCTTGTCCAGTTTAGGTTTGCTGTGTGAGGGGATTCTCAATTTGTATAATGCCAAGGAACACTGGATTTCTTACCAAAAGACTGCGCAACTCCTGGAGAGAGAAAAATTCCTCTATCAATGTCAAACGGAGAAATATGCAGGAAAAACCAAGGCTTTTGCCCTATTTGTCAAGACATGCGAAGGTCTTATCTCAGAGGAAATCAACCAGTGGGAAAGTATCCAGTCAAAAGAAGTGGCAGCTAGTGCAGATGCTCCAGAGAAAAAAGAGTAGGAGGTGGAGGAAATGTATCAATCCAGCTACCTATTGCCCTTGCTCTGGTTAAAAAAAGAAGCCTATAAAGAAGAGATGAGCGCGACTCAGTGCCAGATATTTTTCTTTTACTATCAACTGTTTGAACTCTTATTTGCTAGAGAAAGCGACTTGAGAGACTTATGTCTGGGAAGGCAAGGTTTTTATTTCTCGCAGTTAGAGAAAGATTTGCTTTCTGGAGTTTCCCACTTTCTAAAAAACTTGGAGGGAAAAGGGACTCTCAAGGCTAACCAAGAAGTATCAGCTCGTAAAGCCCTTTTTCTAGCCTTGACAACTAGCCAGTCAGATTGGCAAGAGTTAGCTCCTGTTTTTGATTTTTATCAGACTATCGGGAGGCTTGAACATCCTTCTCTCTTGAGTTCTCAGGACAGACAATATCTGATGTGGATTTACCAGTCAGCTTTGGAGAAGGATTATAGTGTCAAGGTAATTGGCGACAAGCATTTTGTATTGAAGAGACAAGATGTTACTAAATTGACAGGGCGCCAAACTCAAACTTTGGAAGCACTGAGTCAATCAGAAGACTTGGTCAATCCTGTCTATGTTACATTAGGAGAAAAGGGGGTGCTCTTGCTTGATTAAGAGAGGAGATGTTGTAGCTCTTTATTTGCCTTTTCCAAGTATTAGTAGCGATTTGGCTGTGAAGAATCATATGTATATTTGTATTGACAACAGCATGACTAAAAACAAAGAGTTGGTTAAAAATCAGACCTTCAAACCAGCTCTCTTGACCAGACGTTTGGTCAAGAACTTTATGATAGAAGAGCCGGATTTAGCTCGTAATCCTTTTACAAGACCAACTTTGATTGACTTAGATAAGGTATTTATGTTGGATAATACGGTCATTCCGACTTCTTATCTAGCCAGACGGCGACGCAATGTCTCAGAAGAATTGTACGAGGAAATTTTGGATCACTTAGTCCAACCACGGCTGATTTCGCTGAACAAGTCTGAGTTTATGCAACTCAATCCAGGAACTTATTAGGAGGTAGAAGATGACAAATAAAGCAGTAAATGACTTTATACTAGCTATGGATTATGATAAAAAGAAACTCTTGACCCATCAGGGAGAAAGTATTGAAAATCGTTTCATTAAAGAGGGGAATCAGCTACCCGATGAGTTTGTTGTTATCGAAAGAAAGAAGCGGAGCTTGTCGACAAATACAAGTGATATTTCTGTAACAGCTACCAACGACAGTCGTCTCTATCCTGGAGCGCTTCTCGTAGTGGATGAGACCTTGTTAGAGAATAATCCCACTCTTCTTGCGGTCGATCGTGCTCCGATGACTTATAGTATTGATTTGCCTGGTTTGGCAAGTAGTGATAGCTTTCTCCAAGTGGAAGATCCCAGCAATTCAAGTGTTCGCGGAGCAGTAAACGATTTGTTGGCCAAGTGGCATCAAGACTATGGTCAGGTCAATAATGTCCCAGCTAGAATGCAGTATGAAAAAATTACGGCTCACAGCATGGAACAACTCAAGGTCAAGTTTGGTTCTGACTTTGAAAAGACAGGGAATTCTCTTGATATTGATTTTAACTCTGTCCATTCGGGCGAAAAGCAAATTCAGATTGTTAATTTTAAACAGATTTATTATACAGTCAGCGTAGATGCTGTTAAAAATCCAGGAGATGTATTTCAAGATACTGTAACGGTAGAGGATTTGAGGCAGAGAGGAATTTCTGCCGATCGTCCTTTGGTCTATATTTCGAGTGTTGCTTATGGGCGTCAAGTCTATCTCAAGTTGGAAACCACGAGTAAGAGTGATGAAGTAGAGGCTGCTTTTGAAGCTTTGATAAAAGGAGTCAAGGTAGCTCCTCAGACAGAGTGGAAACAGATTTTGGACAATACAGAAGTGAAGGCGGTTATTTTAGGGGGCGACCCGAGTTCGGGTGCCCGAGTTGTAACAGGCAAGGTGGATATGGTAGAGGACTTGATTCAAGAAGGCAGTCGCTTTACAGCCGATCATCCAGGCTTGCCGATTTCCTATACAACTTCTTTTTTACGGGACAATGTAGTTGCGACCTTTCAAAACAGTACAGACTATGTTGAGACTAAGGTGACAGCTTACAGAAACGGAGATTTACTCTTGGATCATAGTGGTGCCTATGTTGCCCAATATTACATTACTTGGGATGAATTATCCTATGATTATCAAGGTAAAGAAGTTTTGACTCCTAAGGCTTGGGACAGAAATGGGCAGGATTTGACGGCTCATTTTACCACTAGTATTCCTTTAAAAGGGAATGTTCGCAATCTCTCTATCAAAATTAGAGAGTGTACCGGACTTGCTTGGGAATGGTGGCGTACGGTTTATGAAAAAACCGATTTGCCACTAGTGCGTAAGCGGACGATTTCTATTTGGGGAACGACTCTTTATCCTCAGGTAGAGGATAAGGTAGAAAATGACTAGGAGAGAAGAATGTTTGCGACAAAAAGAGTGAATGGCGATTTGTTTTCAGGACTTATCACAGATGTGGATGAGGAAATCATGAATAGCGATCAAAATCGCCTTGATATTGATACTATTGTCATCCACCATAATGGTGGGCTGAGTGATGAGGGGGCTAGAAGTACTTGGTATGTCTCTACAGGTCATGGCACATCTGCTCACTATCAGGTGACTCCTGATAAGATATGGGGGTGTGTTGGTGAAGAGAGCGTTGCCTATCATGCTGGCAACTATGAAGTCAATCAGCGTTCGATTGGTATTGAACACTTAAATAACCGTGGGGAACCTGACTGGACTATTGCAGAGGAAACCTACTGGAACTCAGCACGTTTGATTGCAGATATTTGTGATCGTTATAATTTGCCAATCAATCGTGAGACCATCCATCCTCACCAGGAATTTACTGCTACAGATTGCCCTGGGGGGATTGATCTAAATCGACTCATCCAGATGGCGGCTGAGATTCATGCTGGCGATAGTTTCCAAGTCTCAAAAGAGGAACAGCCTCGAGATGGGAATGGAGAGTATCTAGTGCGTGTGGTAGATGATGATCTCTACATCCGAACAGGCCCAGGTCTGGCTTATCCTGACCAAGGTTTTTGTCCTCTTGGGACTTTTACCATCATGCAGGTAGAAGAAGCAGATGGCTATACTTGGGGCTTGTTGAAGTCGGGTAGGGGCTGGATCGCACTAGACTATACAGAAGAAATCAAATAGAAAAAGGAAGGAAGAATGAATGAAACTAAAAAGTAAAGAAGAGCGCAAAGGGGAAAAGGTTTTTCGTTACTCAATAAGGAAGTACCACTTTGGTGCTGCCAGCGTTGCCGTTGCTGCGCTGATGTTTTTTGCCAACGGGACAGTACAGGCACAAACACCTGACATTTCTCCAGCGACAGAGAGTGGAACGACTAGAACCAGCGACCTTGTAAGCGATTCCTCGGGGGGGGTATCTGAAGAGCTAAGTGAAAAAACTCCTGATACGGACCCAAGTCAGCAAGAGCAATCTAGCCAAGGTAATCAAAAGCCTCAAGAAGCATCAGATGAAAACAAGTCTCTAGTAAAAGATAGCGAAGAAGGCAAGGGAGAAAAGCAAGCAGAAGAAGCAAGTCGTCCTACTGTAGATAAGTCACTTGCTCAGTCTGCACAAACCAGTCTGCAAGCTCTGCTTACCAATCTGACACTGGACTCCATGAAAGAACTTCACGCTCGTGTAGAAGCAGGTCTAGCACAAGCTAAAGCTGTTCTTGAAAATCCAAACTCCAGTCAAGAGGAAGTAAATGCCCAAGTTCAAGCCCTGAAATCCTTGACTGAGGAAGTCAACAAGGCTTTGGCTGGTGGACTCACATCTCCAGCTGAGCTTGGAGAAGGAAGTGGTGCGACTCAGAGTGAAGCAAGCCCAACTCCCAGACGGGGGCGAGGTCGTAGGGGACCACTAACTCCTCCTGCAATACCAGCACCAGTAGAAAATCAAGAAACCAAGGAAACAGCGGAGGAAGCTACAGACTACACAAATGGTCAGGGTAGCTATCCTCTATCGGATAAAATCCATAAACTCCTCCAAGAACTGAAGACCAGCACTGAAAATCCAGAACAAGTCCAAAAACTAAAAGAGGCTTACGATAAACTCAATGAAGCATTACAGACGAAAGAAGATGGACTTGTTGACCAGGAGGTTTTTAATGCTGCACTTGAGGAGTATAAAAAGGCAACCCAATTAAAGAATGGTGTGGAAAAAGGTATCAGCGATAGTCCTAAATCTAGGAAAGCGAGAGCAAGCTCATCTCTGAGAGTTGGAAAAGTTAGACCTGGTAGAGATGAGTATTCCAACTATCCTGAGGATACTATTGGAGACTACAAACTCCAAGGTTATGGTGTAAGCTTTAAGGCGATGTCAGATGGGAAAACGATTCGAGAAATTAGCATTACAGGAATTGAGGGTTTAAATCTAACTGTATCCAAATCTGGCGAAGGAACTTCTGTAGCTCGTCTGAAACTAACAGGAGACATTCCTAGAACCGAGTTCGGTGTCAGAAAATATACAGTTAAGGCTGTGGATAGTTCGGGACATGAACAAATATATCAGGGAGTCTTCCGTTTTCCTATTCCAAAAGCTAGTTTTATTACAACAAATAAGCAACTTGAGGGCAAGGCAGGAACTATTCCTCAGGACCCAACTTACCAGGATGTAACTAAGTATATTCAAGCTAAGCTTCCTGGTCCAGTAAATCAAAAAAATGTACCAGACGGAGCCGAAATACGTGTCTATCTAGTGAGAGGAGGAAGAAATTACGATGGATACGATGTGCAAATCCCACATGCAAGAGGATTTCAGAAGATTTCAGATGGACTCCCAAATAGTCAAGGAGTGGTAACTTTTACTCCTGATAGATTCAAAAAATACGGTGTAGATAAATTAGGAACAGATGAGCTTAAACTAGTGGCTATGATTGTACGCTCAGGTACGGATACACCACTAGATGGAGAGGGAGCTATATCGTTGCTGTCTGATACTGCTATCCGTGCGACAGTTGATAAGAGCGACTTG
>NZ_VMLJ01000019.1:0-50026 GCF_013276615.1 Streptococcus sp. 1621 | reverse complement strand
AGAGGGCAAGGGAGGTTATCATAAGTAGACTCTCGGACTTGTCTGTTTCGTTTGACTTCTTTAGAAACAGTAGTTGGGTCTTTTAGAATGGACTGTCCAATAGCTTTGAAGGTTTCACCGCGCTCTAAGCCTAATTGGATATCATTACGGTCTGAAAGGGCAAGGTGTTTATGTTTTGTCATAGTAGACCTCATTTCTAACTCAAACGTCTCACACTTAATTCCACCATAAAAATCCGTTTTAGACTAATTTCCACTTTGGTCAGGCAAGTGGAAGTTACTTTGAGAAGTTACGTTTAGAAAAATATTTTTCATATCTATTGACTTTTAGGGGTGAAATTTGGTATTATAGTAGGCGGTATTGTTTACCCCATTTGAAAGGCCCCGGAACCTTCCAAATACTTTTCGATGGGAAGGAACACCCATCACCGTAAACAAAAATCGAACTATATATAGGAGAAATCATGAACAAAACAACATTTATGGCTAAACCAGGCCAAGTTGAACGTAAATGGTACGTAGTTGACGCAACTGATGTACCACTTGGACGTCTTTCTGCAGTAGTTGCTAGCGTACTTCGCGGAAAAAACAAACCAACATTTACACCACACACTGATACAGGTGACTTTGTGATTGTTATCAATGCTGAAAAAGTTAAATTGACTGGTAAAAAAGCAACTGATAAAATCTACTACACTCACTCAAACCACCCAGGTGGATTGAAACAAATCTCTGCAGGTGAACTTCGTTCTAAAAATGCAGTACGTTTGATCGAGAAATCAGTTAAAGGTATGCTTCCACACAATACTCTTGGACGCGCTCAAGGTATGAAGTTGAAAGTATTTGTTGGAGCTGAGCACACTCACGCTGCACAACAACCAGAAGTTCTTGATATTTCAGGACTTATCTAAGGAAAGGAACAATAAAGTATGTCACAAGCACAATATGCAGGTACTGGACGTCGTAAAAACGCTGTTGCACGCGTTCGCCTTGTTCCAGGAACTGGTAAAATCACTGTTAACAAAAAAGATGTTGAAGAGTACATCCCACACGCTGACCTTCGTCTTGTCATCAACCAACCATTCGCAGTTACTTCAACTGTAGGTTCATACGACGTTTTCGTTAACGTTGTAGGTGGTGGATACGCTGGTCAATCAGGAGCTATCCGTCACGGTATCGCTCGTGCCCTTCTTCAAGTAGACCCAGACTTCCGCGATTCATTGAAACGCGCAGGACTTCTTACACGTGACTCACGTAAAGTTGAACGTAAGAAACCAGGTCTTAAGAAAGCTCGTAAAGCATCACAATTTAGTAAACGTTAATCAATACGATCATATCAACGTTTCAAAGCACTCAAAAGTTTACCTTATGGGTGCTTTTTTCGTATTTTTTTGAAAAGCTTACCTCAAAGTTTACCTTATTTTTACCTTATTGTTTTAGAGACTTTAAAGCAAATTCACCAACTGCCATAGGAACTACATTAGGAGTATTGACATAAATTTGAGTTGTACCTGTATGTCGTAGTTTATGAAGTGTAGCATGTGCCAGCTCTTTATGTCGCTTTCTAATGCTTTTCATTTTATTGTTCAGATAGTCAGCATGTAAAGGCTTGTTGGTGTTTCCTTTTGCTATATCGACACTATAATATGACTGTGAGGGCAAAGTCAGTTGCTTTAAAACGTTAATTGATACGATTATATCAATATTTCAAAGCTATTTGCAAAGTGCTTTTCTAGGTTTACACTTAAAATAATTGTTAAGTTATATAGGAACCTTCTAGATAAAGACTGAGTACTTTTAGAGTATAATATAGTTATGTAGAGTTAAAAAGAATTGAGGAAAGTAATATTGGCTAAATCTCACATATCAGAATTATTACCAACTAAGTATAGAAAACGTCATCAATTAATGCTATATTTGTATGATATACTAGTTGATATTTTAGTTAAAGCTGATAAATATCAATTATCCAGTCTATCTTTTAGATTTACTAATGAGATAAATGATGAAATTGACTTGTTTGATGAACTAGATAGACAAAAAGATTTAGATATTTCTGAATATGTATATATACCTCACATCTTTTTTTCAATTTTACGTGATTTAAATTACTACCTATTTGAATCTCTGAGTTGTATAGAGAGGGGAAAAGTTACTGTTGCATTTTCTCTTGCTAGGAAACCTTTTCAAGATAATTTATTTTATTTAAGTTGGATATTGGTTCAACCACATGATTTCTTAGAAAAAATACAATATGGAGAGCTTAGGGAATATGACGTAAGTGATTTGAAGGGTAAAAAAGAATTTGTTATTGACCTACTTTTAAAAGCAAAAGAATCGATTCAGTATGAAAATGGTTTTTTGGATTTTAGTAGAGAATTACTTGATCCTGAATTACTATATGACATTATATATAATCGAAAGGCAGAAAATAGTTTAACAAGTGTATTTGATCAATCTATTCATTTGGTGACAAAGAATAAAAATTATCCTACGGAAAAGCGAAATCTTAATTTTATATTTTCTGATGATAAGATTTGGGATGATTTTTGGCATTTGTTCTATGAGAAAACACCCTACATTCTCATTTATTTAGTAGAAGTAGCTATTGCTATATTTGAGAAATATTTTGATATTGATTTAGAAATAGTTACCCTTAACCGGTATATTAGAAATTTAAAGATAATTTTAGCTTTATCTGGAGAAGAAAATAAAGAATTAGAAAGTATTTTTGATTTCATATTTAATGGTGATAATCTTAGCATGACATGTGAAGAATGCGGGAGGATATATAAGTTCAATATCAATTTAGTGAGGGAAATAAAAGAAGATTATCTATATACTTGTCAGAATTGTGGTTTTGTAGAGAGACTAGGGCAATATTTTGTGAGTGATGAATTATTGAGTAATAAAAGAAATACTCTGATTGATAACTCGAATGATGAGAATTGGAAGCTGGTCTAATACAATTAAAAGGTAGTACCGACATAAAAATCATAGTTTAGAAAGTTGTGAAGATTTTTGAAAAGCAATCAGAAAGGATAATATGAAATTTAAAGATTACACTTGGAATAAAGAGTTTGAAATAAAAGGGTATTTTTCAGAACGTTCCGACGATATAGTTAGTAAGGATAACTTGAGCGGTATTTTACATTATTCTTCTAGTGAAATTGTATTAGAATTATTTGGTGGATTTGAAGAGGAATCAGGTATTTCATTCGGTTTTGGTAAGTGTTTGGAAAAGATATATGGTTTCTCCAGTAATGGTAATATTTTAATTTTAAATACTTATGGTGAACCAATGGTACATTCCTCATCTCCTGGATTTCCGATAACTAGATATAGAGTAAAAAATTTTAAAATTTACAGTGTATTTTATAATGAGCTTGGAAATTTTGATTATAGTTCTGAGGCCTTTAAAGATTTAATTAATGAATTAGATTCTGAAAAAATCAAGGAATATAATTTTAGCTTTGAACATATTGAGGAATGGATTGAAAAATCATTGGTAACTGTTAAATATAGAGACAATCAAACTATTTTTGAAAGTGCAGTAAGTGAATATCAACCAACAAAAGTGTCAATAAGATCACTAGGAATGAACTTTGAAGATGTGGCAATACTCCATTCTTCATATACAACTACGTCATTTACCAGTGATTATTTTATTAAACTTATTTCAGCTGATTTAAATATAAGATATTTTGATGAATTTTATCAAGCTTCACATAAGTTTAAGGAATTTATTGAGATTTTATCAAATATACCATTGTCTTTTACTAATATTGAATTTCTTGTTCTTTATAAAATGATAGATGGTAAGCGTATGCCACTTATAAAAGGCAAATTCTTTGTTCAGCATTCTAGAAAATCCCAAAAATGGAAATCGTATTCTCAGCAAGATATTTCTTTGAGGGCATTAGAAGATAATTTTGAACATATTTTAAATCATTGGTTTGATAAATCTGAGGAACTTGAATTTATAGTGAGACAATTTTCAAAAAATCTTCATGGTGATTTATATTTGGAAGATCAGTTGGTTGATGCTATTAGGAATTTGGAAGTTTACTCTAGAAATTTTAAGAATTTTAAAAATCCGAAATGTTTATCTGATGTTGAAGAAAAAGCTAGACAATCTTTGTTTGACTTTATAAACACACATCTTTTAGAAGAGGTAAGAAGAAAATTTAGAAATAAATTGAAATTTAATCAAAAAGAGCCTAACCTTGCCGAACGTTTAAAAAATTTATTCGATTCAATTGATGAGCTTAATCTGTCTAAAATTTTTTCGAATAGTGAGAGAGAATTACTAATAATAAAATTAATTCAAACACGAAATTACTATACTCATGGTGATTCGAAAGATAACTATCCAGAAATGATAACAGATATCAGGGAGATGTATGAAACAAAATTGTTTCTTCAAGAAGTGCTGAGATATTATATTTATCAAGAATTGGATATGAAATATAAATATAAAAAATTCTAAACCTCAAGCCATTAGCTCAATGATTTAGGATGTTTTCATGGAAATTGGAACAATTGACACAGTTGTTGAGACTTTAGTCGCTTATAAATGTGGCTGCAACCTGACAAGGTCAGTTGTCTGTAAACGTTAATCAATATGAGTATATTAACGTTTACAGACATTCAAGAATTTTCTCTTGGATGTCTTTTTTGTATAGAAATCAAGAGTTTCCATCATTGATTTTTAGTCTAGTATTAGTTTCTACTGAATAAGCTTTTTCGGCCATAACAAAACACTCCTGTTCATAGTTTCACTAGATTTTGACAGGAGTGTTTTTCTTGTGTATCAATTTATAGGTTCAGTATTTTTCTAGTAACCAATCTATGATATTTTTCTTTTCAATTCCATTGTAATTTGCTGTTGGCTGAATCGTATCCATTGTTAATAGATATTTTGGGAATTGATCTTTAATGGCTTCTAGTGGTCTAAGTTCTTTTTCTAGTGTTTCTGGAGCAAGTGTTGTTTCACTGACTTGATAATAAGCGTAGTGGCCAAGATCAGTTACAACAACAAAATCAACCTCATACTTATCTAAATTACCAACATATACTTGTGAATATCTACGTCTTAATTCCAAATATACAATATTTTCCAAGATATGCCCAATGTCTTCCTTGTGGTCTGGTAATAAGAGATGTCGTAAACCTAAATCAACGGGATAATATTTTTCTAAGCGTTGCAATAATGCTCTGCCTTTTACATCAAAACGTGGAACAGAATAAAAAAGTAAACTATCTGTCAAAGTTGTCAAATAATTTTCTAAAGTATTATGGGATATTGAAACATTTTGGCTGACCAAGGTATTGCGAATCTTATTTGTTGATATTAAGCTACCTGTACTACTGAGAAGGGTTCGGACAATGCGCTCAATAATAGTAGGATTTGGATTTCCCAATCTAGTGACAATATCATTTAACAGTATTGAGTTATATATTCCTCTGAGATAGTCAATTTTTTCAGCGTAAGATGATGTTTGCAATAAGTAAGGGAAAGCACTAAAGAGATAATTGTTAAAAATTTCTGTTGTATTCAGATTCTCTGAGAGAGATTGACCTGATAGGTATTCTTCAAATGACAAAGGAAGGACCTCTATCTCAACATACCGACCAGTCAAGTTTGTTGCTAATTGGCTGCTCATAAAGTAGGCGTTTGATCCAGTCAAATAGAGGTCAACATTTGGTAGGATGAATAGACTATCTGCTACCAGTTCAAATTTCTCAACATGTTGAATTTCATCTAAAAAGATATAGTATGTTTTCTCGCTAACTAATTGATCTTTTATATAAGCGTATAATGTTTGAAAATGTCGGAGGTCATAGTAACTCAGATCCTCAAAATTGATGGATATGATTTGATCCTCGTCTACCCCAGTTGCTAGTAACTCTTCTTTATAGAGTTGAAAGAGAACAGATTTACCAGCTCGTCTAACTCCACTCACAACCTTAATGATTTGTCGGTCACGATGTCTTCTTAAAAAGTCTAAATAATGTGGTCTTTTAATATAGTTCATAATAGATACCTCAAAGATAGTATAATACAAATAAAGATTATTTTCAAATATTTATAAATAATATTTAATTCGTTTGATTATTTCTAAGTATTTAGAAATAGTGTTTTTCTGCAATTAAAAAATAGTCCATTTTGGTATGGCATGATAGTAAATCTTGTGAGGTTTTGTAGCAAGTATTCAAATAAAAAGCGCATACTATCAGGCGTGTAAAAGCTTGATAGTATACGTTTCATCCTAGAAATATTTACGGGCTGTTTTTCTCAAACTGACTTTTTAAGAAGTTACCTTATTAGCAATTTCAAATAAGTTTATGGGGCTATCTTTGGAAAAACTGTAGAATTTCAAAAATTACTACAGACCTTGAATTTTACTTATCATTTCAATGATTTAGATTGCTTACATTTTGTTTTGATAAGTTTTACGGTAATCTCCAGGAGAAAGTCCAGTCCTTTGTTTAAAAATTTTAGTAAAGTAAGAATAATTATCATACCCTACTTGACAGGATACTTGTGATATCGAGATATCTGTTTGAGATAGGAGAGATTTAGCAGCATTAATGCGCTTATCCGTTATATATTTAACAAGAGTTTCTCCAGTTTCTTTTTTAAAAATTCTAGCCAAATGATCTGCGCTGAGATAAACCATATCTGCTAATATAGAACGATTTATATCTTCATAGTAGTGATGATCTATGTATTCGACAATGCGTTGAATACTATTTTTCTGGTTTTCAATGTTTGTTGCAAATTTCTTAGCATGCGACCAGTAATAATCAAAGTAATCCTGAAAAGATTCAATTGAATGAAAGCGTCGTTGGAATAAGAAATCATGAGTGCTGTTTTGGAATAATTTATGTGCCGAGATTCCATTTTGATCTAGATATATTCCTATTTGTTGAATCCAATCTAGTAAAATTTGCTGTAGTGTGAAAGTAGGAATTTGAGAATTATAGGCAAGTGAATTAATTTTTTCTCTTAATTCGTATTCACTTAAGCTATCTAAAAAAGTAATTGAAAGAGTTTCTGTTTTAAAGGAAGTTGGAAAACTATGTGGAACACATGTAATAGTATTCCAATAAGAAACATATTGTTCATTATAAGTGTAGAGTTCTTTGGTATGAAATAAAATATCGGATAGTTTGTGGCAGCTTTTATATATAATGTTTGAGTATTTACTAAAATTATTAGAAATTTGAGAATGAATTTCATATGCCAATTTGTCACTACGTTTGGATGAGTCTACTCTAAAGAGACAAACATATTGATCAACCTGGCTTTCCATCTTGAACAAACTTATCAGCTTATAAGAAGGTTGTGAAATTCTTTGAAGTTCTCTTTTTAGTTGAGAAGTCCATGATGGAGTTTCTGCAGAATAATCTTCTTCATTAAGATTGATTGTTAAAACTGCAAGGAAAAAATATTGGTGTTTTTTAAGAATAAAACCTTGTTTGCTTGCTATGTTTTCTAGCTCATCAATGCGAGAAATTTGAGGTTTTCTAAGGTAATCATACCAGAAATTATCTTCTATTTGTAAAAGTGCATCATTTTTCCCGTTTGAGTTATGATTCTCAATTTTACTAATGGCTTTTTGAATAATAAATTCTAATTTTTCAAAGTTAATGGGTTTTAGATAGTATTCGAAGCTTTGTAATTCAATTGCTTTTTGAGCATAGTTGAAGTCGGCGTAATTGGTTAAAAAAATTGTTTTTATATCATATTTTTCATTTCTAATCCAAGATAAGAGTTCGAGGCCACTACCTTGAGGCATTTCTATATCGCTTATCATGAGATCAATAGGATTCTCTCTAATAATATTTTGAGCTTGAGTGAGGCTATAGGCAACATAAACAGTGTCAATGTGTAGTTTAGCCCAATTTATTTTCTCTCGTAAAGCTTCAATGATAAAACGATCGTCATCAACTAATAAGATGTTCATTATAACCTCCGTCTATAATCTTGTATGGAATAAGTAAAAGAATTTTAGCCCCACCTTCTTCATTATTTTCAAATGCAATACTATAGTCATTAGGATAGAGAAGATTTAAACGTTCGATGGTGTTTGTGATCCCAATATGATGTCCATCTTCTGTTATTAGAGACTGTTTCTGATTTAGTTTTGATAAAATTTCTTCAGAGAAACCTGGACCATTATCCTCGATACAAATCTGAATATAATCTGAGTTCTCAGTTTTTACTTTTTTTATCGATAGCAAAATTGTAAATAAATCCTGAAATGAAAAACCGTGTTTGATTGTGTTTTCAATAAATGTTTGTAAAAGTAATGATGGGATAAGAGTATTTTGTAGGTCATCATTGTAGTTTAGTGAAAAGTAGATGCTATTTCCATATCGAATTTGTTGTATTTCTAAATAATCTTTAATATGCTGAACTTCATCTTTAAGTTCTGAAAAATCTTGATTAGCCATAAATAAATGACGGAGATAATTTGAAGTTAGGATAGTTAACTCTTCAATTTCTTTATAGTTTTTTGTTTGAAGCATACTATGAATCATTGATAACATATTTAAGTAGAAATGCGGACGAATTTGGTTCTTAAGATAATTAAGCTCAATCTTCTTAAGTTCTAGTTGTGAATGGTATTCTCGTATTTTTAATTCTTGCATGTCAAATATTACTTTATTAAGTTTATCATTTGCCTTATCAATTTCTAGTATACCTTCAGATATAAAAAATTCAGAAGGGGGGATGGAGCCCCCAAGTTGAGAGAGCCGTTCAGTGAGTCTTGTTATTGGTTTAATCATCCATTGACGAATATACAGGATAATGATGATTGATAAAATGGTGATAATGATAGGAACAGCTGATAAAAATACTTCTAAGAGTGTGATATTTCTAAAGACTTCGACATAATCGACTAAAACATAAATATCGAAAGGTAAATGCGTTTTTTCATTTTGAGCATGAATCAGGTAGTTTTCGGAGGGTATATTGTTAGGCTCTTTTAGGGAAAGTTTACCATTATTTCCAATATTGAGTTTTTTGAGAGGTTTTAGGATATCTTCTGAAGATATGACGGCATAAATGATTTTTCCTTCGTAATGAACAGATTTAACTAAGTATTCGCTGTTTTTAGTAGTTACATTTTTCCATTTACGGTCACTTATATCACTACGCAATGATTTTAGATTTGATTTTAACAGTAGATAATCTTCATATGGAATATAAAGATTGGAGACATTTATAAAATAATCAGTACTATCGGTTTCTAATAAGAATGTCATATGAGTTTCATTTTGATATTCAAACTCTGCAAAGCTAGTTTGAACTTTTTTAAGATTTTCTTGATACTCAAGAAACGTTTGTACATGATTTAAGTTCTCTAAAGATTCATTATGCGTTATTGTTGAGTACATAAAGCGTTCTACAGAATGTAATTTCTCATTAACAGAATCAGCATAAATTTCAATTGAACTACGTAAGTGTACTATATTTTGGTTTTTAATAAAATTTCTGGTTATGTTACTCATAGCAATATTGATTAAAATATTTATCAATAGTAGTACAAGTAGGAGTTTAAAGAAAAAATGAATGGAATGTTTTTTTGATAAGTCGTGATTTAATTTCATATACTATTCTCCTCTTAAAATTATAGCACTTTGAAAATACGATATCATGTAACAAAACAGATATGTTTTATCAAGATGTCGGAAAAGTAATAGTTTTTAAAATTAAAAAACTGAAAAATTGATAAACCTAGTCCAAAAAGTTCTATTAAGGGAATTCTATATGGTGTAAAATAATCGTAGAAAATCAAATAGGAGGAAAAACATGAAAGTAGCATCTCAACTTCATAAAATAAAATTAAAGCATAGTATTCCGTTATATATATTACTTTTTCCTTCAATATTGCTATTGATTTTATTTTCCTATATTCCCATGTTGGGACTAATTATTGCATTTAAAGACTATTCACCAGCCAATGGTATCTTTGCTAGTCAGTGGGTAGGATTTAAGTACTTTACTCAATTTTTCTCATCATTCCAATTCGGGACAACTATGTTCAATACATTAAAAATTTCACTTTATAGTATTGTAGTAGGATTCCCCTTACCTATTATACTAGCTATCATTAGTAATCAGTTAAGAGTTGGGAAATTTAGAAAAATATTTCAAGTGACAACTTACTTACCTCATTTTATCTCTACAATGGTTATGTGTGGGATGATTATCTTATTTTTATCTCCTACTAGTGGTTTGTTAGCGAATGTATTTAAGTCTGTTGGAATCACTATTCCAGATTTTTTATCAAAACCTAGTCATTTTGCAGGTGTTTATGTTTGGAGTGATGTATGGCAACATATTGGTTGGGATAGTATTATTTATCTGGCGGCGCTTTCTGCAATTGATCCTACATATTATGAGGCTGCAACTATGGATGGTGCCTCTAGGTTACAAAAAATTCGGCATATAGAATTACCATTGCTTTTGCCGACTGCTATGATTTTATTAATATTAAGAGCAGGTAGTTTATTAAGTGTAGGGTTTGAGAAAGTGTTACTACTACAGAATCCTCTTAATTTAGCAGGAAGTGAGATAATTTCGACCTATGTTTATAAAGTTGGTATGGTGAACTTTCAGTATAGTTATTCGACAGCTATAGGGTTATTTAACACGGTAGTTAATCTAATAATTTTGTTATCTGTTAACTGGTTCTCAAAAAGATATACTAGAACGGGTCTTTTTTAAAGGAAGGAGTGCTCAAGGTGAAATGGTTTCATAAATCAAGAAAAACAAACTCTGAATTATTATTTGATATAGTTACCTATGGTTTAGCAATTTTCCTTATCCTGTTAATTGTTTATCCGTTATGGTTTGTAGTGATTGCATCTTTTAGTAATCCTTCAGATGTTGCAAACGGGAAGGTATGGTTTATTCCAAGAGAATGGAAATTAGATGGATATTTACGTCTTATTCAACAACCTTTATTTTTGCGTAGCTATCTAAATACAATTTTATATACTGTTGTTGGTACCTTGGTTGCTTTAGTAGTCAATATTCCAGCTGGTTATGCTTTATCTAGAAAAGAATTAGTTGGTAGAAAGTGGATGAGTATTCTATACATAATCCCTATGTTCGTATCAGGTGGCTTGATTCCTACCTACTTAACAGTAAAGAATGTAGGCTTGATTGATACATTTTGGGTAATGGTAATACCTTTTGCGGTTTCATCATACAATATTATTGTTGCTAGAACTTTCTTTAATAATAGTATTCCAGACGGGATGTGGGAGGCTGCGCAAATTGATGGATGTGGTACAATTCGTTATTTTATTAAGATAGTCGTTCCTTTATCAAAAGCTATTATAGCAGTTATTGGACTTTGGACTGCAGTTGGTATTTGGAATTCGTGGTTTAATGCTTTAATTTATTTAACGAATGAAAATTTACAACCATTGCAATTAATTTTACGACGTTTACTAATTAGTAATCAAATGTTACAATCGCAAGCAACAGGAGAAGTTGCATCAGATCTTCGTATCAAAGCCGATATGATGAAATATGCAGCAATTGTTATTTCAACTGCTCCGATTATGTTGTTGTATCCCTTTGTTCAAAAATATTTTAATCAAGGCGTAATGATTGGCGCCTTGAAAGAATAGGAGAAAAACATGAAAAATAAATCATTTACATATTTGTTCTTAGGAACAGTTACACTTGCTGGCTTAACAGCCTGTGCAAATTCCAATAATGCGAATAAGGACGATAAGTCTGGAGAAGATTCTTATAAAATCACAACTGTTCGTTGGTCTGACTGGGGAGAAGATTATCATAAAGGTTTTCTAACAGATTCTGCCAAGGAAGCAGGTATTGATGTTAAATGGGATACACTTGTAGCCGCAGATTGGGCAGATAAGAAATCTGTTTTGGTTGCTAGCGGAGATTTACCAGATGCATTTTTGGGTTCAAATGCATTTACAGATTCAGAAATTGCTCAGAACCAATCTTTGTTTATTCCATTGGAAGATTTAATCAAGGAAAACATGCCTAATTTAACTAAGGCTATGGAGAAAGAACCTAAGATTAAAGCTATGATTACTGCACCAGATGGTCATATCTACAGTCTACCTAAAAAATTACCGATGCGTCCTACTGTAGCTAATCAGCTATTTATTAATAAAAAGTGGCTGGATAATTTAGGATTAAAGGTTCCAGAAACGTATGATGATTTAGTAAAAGTACTACAAGAATTTAAGGATAAAGATGCGAACGGAAATGGAGACGCTTCTGATGAAATTCCATTCGGAGCAGGAAACTTTGATCCAACATTCTCATATATTCTTCCGTTCAATAATCGTTTAGGGGCAGATAATACATATGAAATGTCTGTAAAAGATGGGAAACCAGTCTACCTTCGTACAGAAGAAAGTTATAAACAAGGGATTGCAGCAATGCACGAATCTTATAAAAAAGGTTTGATTGATCCGGAAATCTTTACAGAAGATACCTCTATGAGTGTTGCGAAACGTATGGATAAGGGAGTATCTAGAGTAGGTGTTTCTAGTGGTTGGACAGCAGATGCAACGTTTGGCTTACATTCAAGTGAATATATTGCTCTACCTGCTTTAAAAGGTATGGATGGTAAACAATATGTCTTTTCTGATCCAGATCATTACAACTATGGTCGAAATGAAATTTTGATTACAAATAAGAGCAAAAACCCTGCTAAATTATTGAAATGGTTGGATAAATTATATACAGATGAAGCAAGTATTCAGAATTTCTATGGATCATTTGGAATAGCTACTGAAAAGAATGGTGATAAGTTTAAAGTGTTACCTCCTAAAGATGGTAAATCAGCTGATGAATGGGCATGGATTAATTCACTTCGAGATTTTGGTCCTAAATACGTAAGCGATGATATCAATAGTCGCGTAGAAATCGATCAAACACAAGGTGATGGATTGAAATTGAAGATGGACCAAGATTTGAAACAATTTGCGTTGCCAGCTTACCCTAATGTGATTTATTCACAAGAAGAACTTAACAAATTATCATCAATCTATGTGAGTATTGAATCTTATGTCAAACAACAAGCATCTAAATGGGTAGTTGAAGGTGGCATAGAAAAAGAATGGGACTCATACAAAGAAACTCTTAAGAATATGGGATTGGACGAATTTATGAAGATTCAACAGGAAGCATATAATCGTTACCAAAAAGAAGTAAAAGAGTAATATTTTATATGAACTCTTGGTTGTATGAACAAGGGACTAGCTAATTATAGGAAGCGAGACTGATAACATCAAATTATCTCGCTTCCTTTATTCTAATTTTTAAAGAAATTTGGAAATGTTTTTTAAATAATTTAGGTAATATTTTTGTGCAACTGACATTCTAAAATATAGAGTTAAGACGATTGATTTTATGGAGATATCTATTATGCAAAAATTATTTTCATTAGATGGAAAAGTGGTTAGAATTTTAACTTTTTTGACAGATTTAATTATTTTAAATACTCTATTTATTGTTAGTTGTATTCCAATAGTTACAATTGGGGCATCACTAACTTCTCTTACGACAATGTGGTATCGTATTTTAAAAGGTAAAGATACCGATATTGCTTATCATTATTTTCGGATCTTTAGACAAAATTTTAAACAATCAACTTTTATTTGGTTGTTTATCCTCCTAATAGAATTACTTTTATATGTGAACTATTGTCTTTGGGGCTATTCAAGTTTACTTTCAGAGTATAGTTTATTGTTAGTGTTGCCCTTTTTATTTGTTATAATACTTTTTATGAGTGTTGTTTTTCCCTATATTGGTCTATTTAAAGATAATCTAAAAAATAGTATTGTAAATAGCGTATTAATTTGTATTTTAAATCCAATACAAGCTATCATGTTGGTTTTATTTAATATTTCTGTACTGTATATGAGTTTTAGTAGTCCAGAACGAGTTTTAACAGCTATTTACGTATTTACATTTGGGGGATTTGCTTTTTGCGGATTGATGAATGTAACGATAACAAATAAAATGTTTGATAAGGTAAAGAAATTTACTAAAAGGAGGAAACCAAATTGAAAATTTTTAAGGGAGAGTTTTATCGAATCTCTGTATTAACAGACAAGTTAGTAAGGTTAGAATACTCTCAAACTGGAAGTTTTGAGGATAGAACGACACAACTTATCTATAATAGAGATTTTGGTCAAGTTTCGTTAGATTATATCGAGACATCAAATGTACTAGATATTATGACGGACTATTTTCATCTGCACTTTAATAAAGGAGAATTTAACGCCGAAAATCTATTTATAGAATTAAAAGGAAATTTTGCCGTATATGGTAGTCGCTGGTATTTTGGTGAATCTATTGAAACATTAAAAGGAACAGCTCGGACTCTGGATGAGGCAGATGGAGCAATCTCGTTAGAAGATGGAATTATTAGCCGAAATGGTATAGCCTTATTGGATGATTCTAAAGGATTTATTTGGGATGAACAGTCTGGTTATATTGAGAGAGAAAATCAAATTGACCTCTATTTCTTTGCCTATGGGCATGATTATAGAGGAGCAATCAGAGACTTTTACCATTTGACTGGTTCGACACCCTTGTTGCCACGATATGCTTTAGGCAATTGGTGGAGTAGATATTGGCCTTATACGTCGGATGAATACTTGAATTTAATAGACAGATTTGAAACAGAGAACATTCCATTATCTATCGGTGTTTTAGATATGGATTGGCATATAACTG
The DNA here is from genome assembly GCF_013276615.1 of Streptococcus sp. 1621. Lineage (NCBI taxonomy): Bacteria > Bacillati > Bacillota > Bacilli > Lactobacillales > Streptococcaceae > Streptococcus > Streptococcus sp. 1621. The sequence continues at coordinate 35,272 of NZ_VMLJ01000019.1, read as the reverse complement.
ACATTCCAGCTCGTTTTGGAAGTGGCTGGACAGGATATAGTTGGAATAAAAACTTAATACCTAATCCAGAACAGTTATTGCAACAACTTCATGATAGAAAGTTAAAACTCTCCTTAAATGTCCATCCTGCTGATGGTATACGGGCTTATGAAGAAGCTTATCCTCGAGTTGCCAAACGATTAGGGTTAAATGTAGAACTAGAAGAACCTGCCATTTTTGATTTTTTTAATCCTTCTTTTAGGGAAGCTTACTTTAAAGATGTTCATTATGAGCTAGAAAAGCAGGGAGTAGATTTTTGGTGGATTGACTGGCAACAAGGGACTCAAGGTATGTTGGATCCACTGTGGCTTTTAAACCATTATCACTATCAGGATAGTTGTAAAAATGCAGAAGGTGGCTTAATTTTATCAAGGTATGCAGGTCCTGGTAGTCATCGCTACCCTGTTGGTTTTTCAGGGGATACTATTATTAGTTGGAATTCCTTAAGATTTCAACCTTATTTTACAGCGACAGCATCAAATATCGGTTATAGTTGGTGGAGCCATGATATTGGTGGGCACATGCTGGGGGATTATGACGAAGAGCTACAAACTAGATGGCTACAGTTTGGTGTTTTTAGTCCGATTACTCGCTTACATAGTTCAAGAAGTCCCTTTAATAGTAAAGAACCTTGGTTTTTTTCAGAAACAACATCTAAGATTATGAAGAAATACCTTCGTTTGAGACATCAGATGATTCCATATCTATATACCATGAATGTAAAGACACACGAGGAAGGTACCCCTTTAATCAGCCCAATGTATTATTTCTACCCAGAGAATGATGAGAGTTATAATGTTCCAAATCAATACTTTTTTGGAACAGAACTGATGGTGGCTCCCATTGTAGAAAAGATGGATTTGGCATTCCAATCTGCAAAAGTGGATGTATGGTTCCCTGAAGGTGAATGGTATGACTTCTTTTCAGAGAAAAAATATACAGGTGGTGTGAAGTTGAGTGTTTATAGAGATATTTCGACGATACCTGTGTTCGCAAAAAGTGGTGCAATCATTCCCTTGGTTGGTTCTGAGATAGATATGGGTGTTGATTTACCTGAAGTTGTAGATTGGTATGTATTCCCAGGCAAGCAACATTCTTTTGAAATGATTGAAGATCAAAATGGTCAAAGATATAAAACAAGATTATCAATCGATTGGGAAATGGGAATGGTAGAGTTGGCATTACAAGGAGATTCTAGTATCGTTCCAAGCAATAGAAAACATAGAATTCATTTTAAAGGAACGAATGTGTCTATGATTGAATTGCCAAATAAGAATGATACAGCTAGATTTGAATGGAAAGATAATAAAACAATATCTTTAAATGATGAAGTTTTTAGACTACTAAAGACGGCCTCTCTTCCATATGAATTAAAAGATAGATTGTTAAATCAATTCATTAATGCCAAAAATTCTCATGAGTTAATGAATATCTTGCATCATCAGGATAAGGAATTGAGAGGGCGTTTGTTGGAAATGATATTTACTAGCGAAAACTAATTGAGACATTTCGTACACAATTTCTATTCTTTAATTACTAATTATTTATTTTTTAATGTGTAATAGTTTTACATCTCTATGCTTATTGATACTCTTCGAAAATCAAATTCAAACCACGTCAACGTCGCCTTGCCGTACTCAAGTACAGCCTGCGGCTAGTTTCCTAGTTTGCTCTTTGATTTTCATTGAGTATGACTTGTATTTTAGTAATTACAAGTTTGTCATAGGGATTTTTTGTTTATTGAAGAGAAAAGGATAAATATATTTCAAGGTTTAAAACATTTTTCAACTAAATAAGAGCAAATTTTTAGAGGTGATTTTTCAAAGTAACTTCCACTTGCCTGACCGAAGTGGAAGTTAGTCTGAAATGGATTTTTATGGTGGAATTAAGTATGAGACGTTAGATTTTTTCAAAAAATTTTCTAAAACAAACAGGATTTGTTTGACATTTATTTGAAAATTCTGTAAAATGAATTATTATATCGTTAAAGGAGAATATATATGGAAAAACAGAAAACATTTTTTGGACATCCTATTGGTTTGTCCACCCTCTTCTTCACAGAGATGTGGGAGCGCTTTTCTTACTATGGGATGCGAGCTATCCTACTTTACTATATGTACTATAGTGTGCAAGATGGTGGGTTGGGGATGGATAAGACCACGGCTGCATCGATTATGGCGATTTATGGCTCGCTGGTATTTTTGTCCGCGGTTATCGGTGGTTTTGTCAGTGACCGTATTTTAGGAAGCCGTAAGACCGTCTTTTACGGTGGGATTCTGATTATGCTAGGGCATATTGCTTTGGCAACACCTTTTGGACAAGTGGCTCTCTATCTTTCTATTGCCTTGATTATCTTAGGAACTGGATTTTTAAAACCCAATATCTCAGATATGGTTGGGGGAATTTATGAGAAAGAGGATGATAGACGGGATGCAGGTTTTAGTATCTTTGTCTTTGGTATTAACTTAGGTGCCTTCGTTGCCCCTTATCTAGTGGGTTATCTAGGTCAGGAAGTCAATTTCCATCTAGGTTTCTCATTAGCTGCCGTTGGGATGTTCTTTGGTCTGGTGAAGTATGTTTTAGATGGGAAGAAATACCTGCCTGAATCAAGTCTTTACCCTACTGATCCACTTTCACAGAAGGACCAGCAGACCTTGATTAAACGCTTGCTGATTACACTTGTCATAGTTATTCTCGTGGTTATAGGCTTAGTCTTAATTCACCAGTTTAACGTGGATATGATTGTTAATATCTTTACAGTGATTGCGGTAATCATTCCAATCTACTATTTCTTTAAGATTTTATCTAGTCAGAAAATAACTGCTACTGAGAGATCCCGAGTATTTGCCTACATTCCTCTATTTATCGCTGGAGTACTCTTCTGGTCGATTGAGGAGCAGGGTTCTGTTGTTCTCGCTCTATTTGCGGATGATCAAACTCGACTTTACATTAATGTATTTGGGAATCAGATTCATTTCCCATCTAGCTTTTTCCAAAGTATCAATCCACTTTTCATTATGATTTATGTGCCAATTTTTGCGTGGTTGTGGGGGAAAATGGGTAAAAAGCAACCGTCCTCTTCTAAGAAATTTGCTTACGGTTTATTTGCGGCAGGTTTATCTTTCTTGTGGATGATGTTACCAGGGATGTTCTTTGGGACAGATGCTAAGGTCAGTCCTTTCTGGTTGATTATGAGTTGGGCTATTGTGATTGTGGGTGAAATGTTGATTTCGCCGATTGGTCTATCAGTCACTAATAAGCTAGCACCAAAGTCCTTTCAAGCACAAATGATGTCTATCTGGTTCTTGAGCGATGCTGCTGCCCAAGCTATCAATGCTCAAATTGTAAAATTTTATACAAGCGAAACTGAAGTTGCTTACTATGGAATTGTTGGAGGAATTACGATTGTATTCAGTATTATCTTACTCTTCTACGTTCCACGTATTGAAAAACTAATGTCTGGTATCAAATAGAGAAAAACTGGAATTTCTGTAGGGATTCTAAAAGTTAGATCAATTATTTATTCAAAGGATTTAGTTCTGTATTGTACAGGGCTAAGTCCTTTTAGTTTGATTAAAACTCACGATGTTTATGATATTCCTAGTAGACATTTGTCCACTTTTCTATTTAATACTCAATGAAAATCAAAAATCAAACTAGGAAACTAGCCGCAGGTTGCTCAAAACACTGTTTTGAGGTTGTAGATGAAACTGACGAAATATATATGGCAAGGCAACGTTGACGCGGTTTGAAGAGATTTTCGAAGAGTATAAGTCAAAGCCAATCAAAAAATCTCACTATTCTTAGGCTAAAGAAACCTAATCATAGTGAGATTGTGAATTATAGTAGTTTTTGTATTGCCTCTTCAATTTGTTTTGGGTCTGTTTTTGAAGAGAAGCGTTCAAAGACTTGCCCATCACGACCGATGAGAAATTTAGCGAAATTCCATTCAATTCGTTTTCCTAGTGGGCCAGATTTCTGGTCTTTCAACCAAACATAGAGGGGATCTGCCTCCTTACCGTTGACCTTGATCTTGGCAAAACGTGGGAAAGTGGTTTGATAGTGTAGGCTACAGAAGGCGTTGATTTCCTCTGCGCTACCTGGTGCTTGTCCCATAAACTGATTGCAAGGGAAGTCTAAAATCTCAAAACCTTGTTCTTGATAGCGATCATAGAGTTCTTGAAGTCCTTGGTACTGGGGCGTTAAACCACATCCAGTAGCAGTATTGACAACCAAGAGAACTTTCTCACGATAGCTCTCCAAGGGAGTTGATTGGTTGTTTTGGTCTAAAACGGAAAAATCATAAAGTGAAGTCATTGCTTGCTTTTCTCCTTCTGTTTGGTATTTTTAGGAGTTTTCTCCTCCTGTAGGGATAGAAAGCCGTAGGTCAGGGTTCCGAAAATGCTACCGATAATCAGGCCATACATTAGGAAAGGACCACTTTTATCAAATTGCATGAGGAGCTTCACAAAATCTGAAAAGGACATCTGCTGAACGAAGACTTTATGAAAGATGAGTAGGGTAAAGAAGCCAATCTGAAGACCGATAAACACAACCCAGCTTCGAAATTTGATTTGGGCTTTGCTGTAGGTTTTGAGGATGATTTCTGACTTGTCATCTTTTTCAAGATGGAGTTCTTTGACGGCTCTTTGAGTTTTTAAAGTAATGAAAAAAATGAGTCCAGAGTAAAGGTAGGGCATGGCATAGCGAACGGCCTCTATGAAGCGTCCAAATAACAGATAAAACAAGAAGAGGAAGAAGGAAGAATAAACGATTTGAACCATAGAACGGGCACAAGCTTTGTAGATAATCTCTTGTCTGCATTCATCAAAAGGGCCTTGGATGTGAAAGAGATTTCGAAGTAAGCGAGTGGTTAAGTCATCTTTTTTCATACTAGTAACCTCCTAAATGAGCAGTTTTACTGATTTTCTTTTACGAATTGATAGAGATAATAAAGATAAGTGATAGAAGAAAGGCTAGCGATAGTCAGCAGTAAATAATATTTCCAATCGCTTGAGATGAGCATCAGTTGTGGTAAAGATAGAATCATAAAGCATAGTGCTAAGTTGAGTATGCGTGTTTTTTGGGAGTCAATCTTTAGATAAGTCAGTCCTTTGTTAAGGGCTGGAACAAAGACTAGCACGAGGAATATCTCTCTGATTAAGTTCCCTGAAACGATGATGAAGATGAGCAGAGAACTGAACAAAAGATGATAGGTAAGTAAAGTTAGTAATGATTTCATAGGGCACCTCTTAATCCTGGTCTTTTTTAGCTCTTGCAATACGAAGTGAGTCGACAATATGTATCATCACTCCGAAAAAGAAAGCTCCCAGTATAGTTTTAAAAATATGTTTTGTATTTAGAAGAGAACTGATAAAATTTGGATTTTCACTTGTTAGGGTATCAATGAGTGGAATTATAAAAAATATCACTGTTCCATAAATCGAACCTGCTTTCAGACCAGGATAACGTAACTGTTTCTTTTCTTTTTTCATAGTTTCCTCCTAATCCTCATCCGGATCTTTCTTAGTTTTTGCAATGCGACGGGAGATGATAATTTGTATAATCACTCCGAAGAAGAAAGACTGGAGAATACTTGAAAAAATATTTTTAAAAGCGAGAAGTGACTGAAGATAGTCCTGACTCTCACCTAGCAGTATATGGAGAAGAGGGGTTGTAAAAAAACTCATTAATCCATAGACTATTCCAGCTTTCAGACCAGGGTAATGTAGTTGCTTACTTTCTTTCTCACTCAGCATATCTGGATCAATAGCTGTAATCCCTGTTTTTTTGGTTTGGGAGAGCACATAGAGAGCAGAAATCATCGAAATGCCGAATACCACAATAGGATAGCCGATAGCGATAATTTGCGGGTATTTATAAGCGAGGACAAAGGGGATGAGATTTCCAAATGTCATCAGATAAAAGAGGATGATAAAGACTTGATTGCCGATACGATCAGCCTCGCGTCGTTTGTGTTCATCAAGTGGTCCTGAAATGCCATAAATGCGTTTGATCAGTTTTTCCGTGAAGGTTTCTTTTTTCATGAGTTTGCTCCTTTTTTAAAAATCTTCCTCCCAAAAGAGACTGTTGAGGTCAGTTTGGAGGCTGCGGGCGAGATTGAGACAGAGTTCCAGGGTTGGATTGTACTTGTCGTTCTCAATCATATTGATGGTCTGTCTCGAGACACCGATATCCTTGGCTAGCTCTAGCTGGGAAATACCCAATTCCTTGCGAAATTCTTTCACACGATTCATCTGGTCTCCTTTCTGATTTGTGTCGTATATATTTGACTATATTATAGTCTTTTAAATATGAAGTGTCAAGTATTTTTGACATATTTTTTGAAGAAATAGTAGTCTCCTTGTCCGATTTGTCTGACTAGTGCAAGCTGGTCGGATTTGTGGTAAAATAGATAAGATATGACAAAAGAATTTCATCATGTAACGGTCTTACTCCACGAAACGATTGATATGCTTGACGTAAAGCCCGACGGTATCTACGTTGATGCGACTTTGGGTGGAGCAGGCCATAGCGAGTATTTATTAAGTAAATTAAGTGAAAAAGGTCATCTCTATGCCTTTGACCAGGACCAGAATGCCATTGACAATGCGCAAAAACGCTTGGCACCTTACATTGAAAAGGGAATGGTGACCTTTATCAAGGATAATTTCCGTCATTTACAGGCACGTTTGCGCGAAGCTGGTGTTCAGGAAATTGATGGAATTTGTTATGACTTGGGAGTGTCTAGTCCTCAATTGGACCAGCGTGAGCGTGGTTTTTCTTATAAAAAGGATGCGCCACTGGACATGCGCATGAATCAGGATGCTAGTCTGACAGCCTATGAAGTGGTTAACAGTTATGACTATCATGACTTGGTTCGTATTTTCTTCAAGTATGGAGAGGACAAATTCTCTAAACAGATTGCGCGTAAGATTGAACAAACTCGGGAAGTCAAGCCAATCGAGACAACGACTGAGCTGGCAGAAATTATCAAGTCGGCCAAACCTGCCAAGGAGCTCAAGAAGAAGGGCCATCCTGCCAAGCAGATTTTCCAGGCTATTCGAATTGAAGTCAATGATGAACTGGGAGCGGCAGATGAGTCCGTCCAGCAGGCTATGGATATGTTGGCTCTGGATGGTAGAATTTCAGTGATTACCTTTCATTCCTTAGAAGACCGCTTGACCAAGCAATTGTTCAAGGAAGCTTCAACGGTTGAAGTTCCCAAAGGTTTGCCCTTCATCCCAGATGATCTCAAGCCTAAGATGGAATTGGTGTCCCGTAAGCCAATCTTGCCAAGTGCAGAAGAATTAGAAGCCAATAACCGCTCGCACTCAGCCAAGTTGCGCGTGGCCAGAAAAATTCACAAGTAAGAGGGAAAAAGATGGCAGAAAGAATGGAAAAAACAGGTCAAATACTACAGATGCAACTTAAACGGTTTTCGCGTGTGGAAAAAGCTTTTTACTTTTCCATTGCTGTAACCACTCTTATTGTAGCCATTAGTATTATTTTTATGCAGACCAAGCTCTTGCAAGTGCAGAATGATTTGACAAAAATCAATGCGCAGATAGAGGAAAAGAAGACCAAATTGGACGATGCCAAGCAAGAGGTCAATGAACTATTACGTGCAGAACGTTTGAAAGAGATTGCCAATTCACACGATTTGCAATTAAACAATGAAAATATTCGAATAGCGGAGTAAGATATGAAGTGGACAAAAAGAGTAATCCGTTATGCGACGAAAAATCGGAAATCGCCGGCTGAAAACAGACGCAGAGTTGGAAAAAGTCTGAGTTTATTATCTGTCTTTGTTTTTGCCGTTTTTTTAGTCAATTTTGCAGTCATTATTGGGACGGGCACTCGCTTTGGAACAGATTTAGCGAAGGAAGCTAAGAAGGTTCATCAAACCACCCGTATAGTTCCTGCCAAACGTGGGACTATTTATGACCGAAATGGAGTCCCAATTGCTGAGGATGCAACCTCCTATAATGTCTATGCGGTTATTGATGAGAACTATAAGTCAGCAACGGGTAAGATTCTTTACGTAGAAAAAACACAATTTAACAAGGTTGCAGAGGTCTTTCATAAGTATCTGGACATGGAAGAATCCTATGTAAGAGAGCAACTCTCGCAACCTAATCTCAAGCAAGTTTCCTTTGGAGCAAAGGGCAATGGGATTACCTATGCCAATATGATGTCTATCAAAAAAGAGTTGGAAACTGCAGAGGTCAAGGGGATTGATTTTACAACCAGTCCCAATCGTAGTTACCCAAACGGACAATTTGCTTCTAGTTTTATCGGACTAGCTCAGCTCCATGAAAATGAAGATGGCAGCAAGAGCTTGCTGGGAACCTCTGGGATGGAGAGTTCCTTGAACAGTATTCTTGCAGGGAAAGATGGTATTATTACCTATGAAAAGGATCGTCTGGGTAATATTGTACCTGGAACAGAACAAGTTTCCCAACAGACGGTAGATGGCAAGGATGTTTATACGACTATTTCCAGCACCCTCCAGTCCTTTATGGAAACCCAGATGGATGCTTTTCAAGAGAAGGTAAAAGGAAAGTACATGACAGCGACTTTGGTTAGTGCTAAAACGGGGGAAATTCTTGCAACGACGCAGAGACCAACCTTTGATGCCGATACTAAGGAAGGACTTACCAAGGACTTTGTTTGGCGTGATATCCTTTATCAAAGTAACTATGAGCCAGGGTCAGCCATGAAGGTCATGACGCTCGCTGCTGCTATTGATAATAATACTTTCCCAGGAGGAGAAGTTTTCAATAGTAGTGAGTTAAAAGTAGCAGATACTACTACCCGAGATTGGGATGTCAATGAAGGATTAACTGTCGGAGGAATGATGACCTTTTCTCAAGGGTTTGCGCACTCAAGTAACGTTGGGATGACGCTTCTTGAGCAAAAGATGGGAGATGCTACCTGGCTGGATTATCTAAGTCGCTTTAAATTTGGTGTTCCGACTCGTTTTGGCTTGACGGATGAATATGCAGGTCAACTTCCGGCTGACAATATCGTCAATATTGCTCAGAGTTCATTTGGACAAGGGATTTCAGTGACCCAGACGCAAATGATTCGTGCCTTCACGGCTATTGCCAACGATGGAGTCATGCTAGAACCTAAATTTATCAGTGCCTTGTATGACCCAAATGACCAATCTGTTCGGAAATCTCAAAAAGAGATTGTAGGAAATCCTGTTTCCAAAGATGCAGCTAGCCAAACTCGTACTCACATGGTCTTGGTAGGGACGGATCCGGTTTATGGAACCATGTATAACCACAGCACAGGCAAGCCAACTGTAACTGTTCCTGGGCAAAATGTAGCCCTCAAGTCTGGTACGGCTCAGATTGCTGACGAGAAAAATGGTGGTTATCTAGTCGGGTTAACCAACTATATTTTCTCGGCTGTATCGATGAATCCGGCTGAAAATCCTGATTTTATCTTGTATGTAACGGTTCAACAGCCTGAACATTATTCAGGTATCCAATTGGGAGAATTTGCCAACCCAATCTTGGAGCGGGCTTCAGCTATGAAAGAATCTCTCAATCTTCAATCTCCTGCTAAAAATTTAGATCAAGTGACGACAGAATCTTCTTATGCAATGCCTAGCATCAAGGATATTTCACCTGGTGAGTTGGCGGAGGCCTTACGCCGAAATATTGTGCAACCCATCGTTGTAGGTACTGGAACAAAGATTAAAGAGACTTCTGTAGAAGAAGGAAAAAATCTTGCACCAAACCAACAAGTTCTCCTTTTATCGGATAAGGTGGAAGAAATTCCAGACATGTATGGCTGGAAAAAAGAGACTGCCGAGGCCTTTGCTAAATGGTTGGATATTGAACTGGAATTTGAAGGTTCAGGTTCCATCGTTCAGAAGCAAGATGTTCGGACTAATACAGCTATCAAAAACATTAAAAAAATTAAATTAACTTTAGGAGACTAATATGTTTATTTCCATCAGTGCTGGAATTGTGACATTTTTACTAACTTTAGTAGGAATTCCGGCCTTTATCCAATTTTATAGAAAGGCGCAAATTACAGGCCAGCAGATGCATGAGGATGTCAAACAGCACCAGGCAAAAGCTGGGACTCCTACAATGGGAGGTTTGGTTTTCTTAATTGCTTCTGTTTTAGTTGCTTTCTTTTTTGCCCTATTTAGTAGCCAATTCAGCAATAATGTGGGAATGATTTTGTTCATCTTGGTCTTGTATGGCTTGGTCGGATTTTTAGATGACTTTCTCAAGGTTTTTCGCAAAATCAATGAGGGGCTGAATCCTAAGCAAAAATTGGCTCTTCAGCTTCTAGGTGGAGTTATCTTCTATCTTTTCTATGAGCGTGGGGGCGATATGCTTTCAGTCTTTGGTTACCAAGTGCATCTGGGGATTTTCTATATTTTCTTCGCCCTTTTCTGGCTAGTCGGTTTTTCAAATGCAGTCAACTTGACAGACGGAATTGACGGTCTGGCTAGTATTTCAGTGGCGATTAGTTTGTCTGCCTATGGAGTTATTGCCTATGTGCAAGGCCAGATGGATATTCTCCTGGTGATTTTTGCCATGATTGGTGGTTTACTCGGTTTCTTCGTCTTTAACCATAAGCCGGCCAAGGTCTTTATGGGAGATGTGGGAAGTTTGGCCCTAGGTGGAATGTTGGCAGCTATTTCTATGGCCCTCCACCAAGAATGGACTCTCTTGATTATCGGAATTGTTTATGTCTTTGAAACAACTTCGGTCATGATGCAAGTCAGTTATTTCAAACTGACAGGTGGTAAACGTATTTTCCGTATGACGCCTGTGCATCACCATTTTGAGCTTGGAGGATTGTCTGGTAAAGGAAATCCTTGGAGCGAGTGGAAGGTTGACTTCTTCTTTTGGGGAGTTGGGCTTCTAGCAAGTCTCCTGACCCTCGCAATTTTGTATTTGATGTAAGAATGGCACCCTGATGTTTCAGGGTGTTTTTGCTGTTTAAAAAATATTGGTCAATTAAAGTCAAAACCCTTGACCTTTTCTGACTAATGTAGTATATTATGAACGTAAGGTAAATGAAAGCCTTACGTGAACACTTATGCTTAATGAAAATCAAGAGCAAACTAGGAAGCTAGCTTTAGGCAGCTCAAAACACGGTTTTGAGGTTGTAGATAAGGCGGAGCTGATGTGGTTTGAAGAGTGTAAAAAAATATTGGTCAGTTAAAGTCAAATATCTTGACCTTTTCTGACCAATGTAGTATATCATGAATGTAAGGTAAATGAAAGCCTTACGTGAACACTTATGTTCAATGAAAATCAAGAGCAAACTAGGAAGCTAGTCGTAGGTTATCAAAACCCTGTTTTGAGGTTGTAGATAAGGCGAAGCTGATGTGGTTTGAGGAGATTTTCGAAAAGTATAAAAAATATTGGTCAATTAAAGTCAAATCCCTTGACCTTTTCTGACTAATGTAGTATATTATGAACGTAAGGTAAATGAAAGCCTTACTCGAACACTTATTTAAAGTAAAATAGAAAGAGGTGGGGTCTATGTTTAATCTAGAAATCTTCAGAAGTAAAGATAGTCTACTCCTGCTTGAAAAAGAAAAACCAGAAATAGTACCTAGAGTAGCGATTTAGCTAGTCTAAATTTTTTAAAACAAAGGTCAAAGATAGTCAATATCAGTAATCATAACTAAGTAAACAAAAAGAGGTAAAGAATATGAACAACAACTTTAATAATTTTAACAACATGGATGATTTATTTAACCAATTGATGGGTGGTATGCGCGGATACAGTTCTGAAAATCGTCGTTACTTGATTAATGGACGTGAAGTCACACCTGAGGAATTTACTCACTATCGTGCGACTGGTCAATTACCAGGAAATGCAGAAGTTGATGGCCAAATGCCACAACATACGTCAGGTATGAAACAAGACGGTGTCCTTGCTAAACTAGGTCGAAACTTGACAGCAGAAGCTCGCGAGGGCAAGTTGGATCCTGTTATCGGACGAAACGAGGAAATTCAAGAAACATCTGAAATCCTCTCACGCCGTACTAAAAACAATCCTGTACTTGTCGGAGATGCAGGTGTTGGTAAGACAGCCGTTGTCGAAGGTTTAGCACAAGCTATTGTGAATGGTGATGTTCCTGCTGCTATCAAGAACAAGGAAATTATTTCCATTGACATCTCAGGTCTTGAGGCTGGGACTCAATATCGTGGTAGCTTTGAAGAAAATGTCCAAAACCTAGTCAATGAAGTGAAAGAAGCAGGGAATATTATCCTCTTCTTTGATGAAATTCACCAAATCCTCGGTGCAGGTAGTACGGGTGGAGACAGTGGTTCTAAAGGGCTTGCGGATATTCTCAAGCCAGCCCTCTCTCGTGGAGAATTGACAGTGATTGGGGCAACGACTCAAGATGAATACCGTAACACCATCTTGAAGAATGCAGCTCTTGCTCGTCGTTTCAACGAAGTCAAGGTCAATGCTCCTTCAGCAGAGGATACCTTTAAAATTCTTCAAGGAATTCGTGACCTCTATCAACAACACCACAATGTCATCTTGCCAGACGAAGTCTTGAAAGCAGCGGTGGATTATTCTGTTCAGTATATTCCTCAACGTAGCTTGCCAGATAAGGCTATCGACCTTGTCGATGTAACGGCTGCTCACTTGGCAGCTCAGCATCCTGTAACAGATGTGCATGCTGTTGAACGTGAAATCGAGGCAGAAAAAGACAAGCAAGAAAAAGCAGTTGAGGCAGAAGATTTTGAAGCAGCTCTAAACTATAAAACACGCATCGCAGAATTGGAAAAGAAAATCGAAAACCACACAGAAGATATGAAAGTGACTGCAAGTGTCAACGATGTGGCTGAATCTGTAGAACGTATGACGGGTATTCCAGTATCGCAAATGGGAGCATCAGACATCGAGCGTTTGAAAGATATGGCTCATCGCTTGCAAGATAAGGTAATCGGTCAAGATAAGGCAGTAGAAGCAGTGGCCCGTGCTATCCGTCGTAACCGTGCTGGTTTTGATGAAGGTAATCGCCCAATCGGCAGCTTCCTCTTTGTAGGACCAACTGGGGTTGGTAAGACAGAACTTGCTAAGCAATTGGCGCTGGATATGTTTGGAACTAAGGACGCCATCATCCGTTTGGATATGTCTGAATACAGTGACCGCACAGCAGTTTCTAAGCTGATTGGTACCACAGCAGGTTATGTGGGTTATGATGACAATAGCAATACCTTGACAGAACGTGTTCGTCGCAATCCATACTCTATCATTCTCTTGGATGAAATTGAAAAGGCTGATCCTCAAGTCATTACCCTTCTCCTCCAAGTATTGGATGATGGTCGTTTGACAGATGGTCAAGGAAATACCGTTAACTTTAAAAACACAGTCATTATCGCAACATCAAATGCTGGTTTTGGCTATGAAGCTAACTTGACAGAAGATGCGGACAAACCAGAATTGATGGACCGTTTGAAACCCTTCTTCCGTCCAGAATTCCTCAACCGCTTTAATGCAGTTATCGAGTTCTCGCACTTGACGAAGGAAGACCTTTCTAAGATTGTGGATTTAATGTTGGCTGAAGTCAACCAAACCTTGGCTAAGAAAGACATTGACTTGGTAGTCAGTCAAGCAGCTAAGGACTATATCACAGAAGAAGGTTATGACGAAGTCATGGGTGTTCGTCCGCTCCGTCGCGTGGTTGAACAAGAAATTCGGGATAAGGTGACAGACTTCCACTTGGATCACCTAGATGCTAAACATCTGGAAGCAGATATGGAAGATGGTGTTTTGGTCATTCGTGAAAAAGCCTAATACTCTTCGAAAATCAAATTCAAACCACGTCAGCTTCGCCTTGCCGTACTCAAGTACTGTCTGTGGCTAGCTTCCTAGTTTGCTTTTTGATTTTCATTGAGTATAAGCCAAGATTTTGAGAATAAAAAGAAGGAGCCAGCTGAAAAAAACTGGTTCCTTTTTTACATTTAAATCACATGACGCTCAAAGGCATCATCTGAAATACCTTGTTCTAGGATGAGTTTAGCCCATTCTTTAGCAGAAAAGAGACTGTGATCCTTGTAGTTTCCGCAAGATTCGATGGTTGTTCCAGGGACGTCTTCCCAAGTAGTAGTTTCAGTGATTTCCTTGAGCGAATCCTTGATAACTGCTGCAATTTCAGCGCTGGTATGACGCCCCCACATAATCATGTGGAAGCCTGTGCGGCAACCAAATGGTGAACAGTCAATCATGCCGTCGATGCGGGTACGGATGAGTTTGGCTAAGAGGTGCTCGATAGTGTGAAGGCCGGCAGTAGGGATAGAGTCTTCGTTTGGTTGCACCAAGCGAATATCATAATTGGAGATGATGTCTCCCTTTGGCCCTGTTTCTTCCCCAATCAAGCGAACGTAAGGTGCTTTAACAATGGTGTGGTCAAGTTCAAAACTTTCGACAATAACTTCTTTTGACATGGTAAATCCTTTCAGTTTTCTTCTTTCATTATATCATAAAGGTTGCTCCTGAGACAGAGAGAAAACCTCTCCGAGGGTGGAGAGGTTCAAATCGTTACTTACGATACAAGCGGTCGTATTGGTAGTATGGGTCAAAGGTTACGTTGATACCCAATTTACGAAGGACATTCTTGTCTTCATCTGTCAAGATGATGGTTGAGTGGGCTTCGCTTCCTTTGAGGTTGCCAAGTTCTTCCATAGCACGAGCAGCATCAGGATTTTCTGTAGCTGTGATGGCAAGTGCAATCAGGATTTCATTTGAATGCAGGCGTGGATTGCGGCTACCCAGATGATCGATTTTAAGACCTTGGATTGGCTTAACAACTTCAGGTTCGATTAGTTTTACTTCTTTAGCAATGTCAGCTGATTTCTTGATGGCGTTGATCAAGGCAGCTGCTGTAGGGCCAAAGAGTTCTGAGTTCTTACCAGTGACAATTTCCCCGCTAGGCAATTCAAGTGCTAGGGCTGGTCCGCCAGTTTCTTCTGCCTTTTGACGGGCAACGACAGCAACCTTGCGGTCTGCAGGTGTGATGCCGAGGTCGTTCATGAGCAACTCGATTTTCTTGACAGCAGATTCGCCCACTTTTTCGGCTTTGAAATCAAGGACAGTCTG
Source organism: Streptococcus sp. 1621 (assembly GCF_013276615.1). NCBI lineage: Bacteria > Bacillati > Bacillota > Bacilli > Lactobacillales > Streptococcaceae > Streptococcus > Streptococcus sp. 1621. The sequence continues at coordinate 20,128 of NZ_VMLJ01000019.1, read as the reverse complement.
ATAGTAGCGACGGATGATTTCTTGTTTAGAGGCTTCAATGGCAGCCTCGTTATCTGTGATAGCGAAACCAACCATGTTGACACCCATGTCTGTTGGAGAAGCGTATGGAGACTCTCCTAGGATACGTTCTAACATGCGTTTGAGAACTGGGAAAATTTCAATATCACGGTTGTAGTTGACAGTGGTTTCTCCGTAAGTTTGGAGATGGAAGGGGTCAATCATGTTGACATCGTCAAGGTCAGCTGTGGCAGCCTCGTAGGCCAAATTGACTGGGTGATGAAGAGGAAGATTCCAAACTGGGAAGGTTTCAAACTTAGCGTAGCCAGACTTGATGCCATTGATTTGGTCGTGGTACATATTGGACATACAGGTTGCCAATTTTCCAGAACCAGGTCCAGGAGCGGTTACGACAATCAAGTTGCGACTGGTTTTGATGTAGTCATTTTTTCCCATGCCTTCTGGAGAAATGATGTGATCCATATCCGTCGGATATCCTTTGATTGGATAATGAAGATAAGAATCAATTCCGTTTTTCTCAAGTTGGTTGCGGAAGGCATCTGCAGCTGGTTGGCCAGCGTACTGTGTAATGACCACTGAGCCGACAAAAATTCCCAGTTCATTGAATTTGTCAATCAAACGGAGAACTTCTTGGTCATAAGAAATGCCCAAGTCACCACGGGCTTTGGAATGCTCGATGTTGCTAGCGTTAATGGCAATCACAACTTCGACTTGCTCTTTCAATTCCTGCAAGAGCTTGATTTTGTTGTCAGGTTCATAACCAGGAAGGACACGAGCAGCGTGGAAATCTTCTAACATTTTGCCACCAAACTCCAAGTAGAGCTTGCCGTCAAATTGGTTAATGCGTTCCAAAATGTGGTCGCGTTGTAGATTCAAATAGTTTTCAGAACTAAAAGCTTGTTTTTTCATTTTTTTACCTCTGACCTCTATTATAATAAAAAATTGGAAGTTAGGAAACTATGGAGTTAAAAAAGAAATCAAAAAGATTAGGCAAACGCTTGCACAAAACTCTGAAAAGCGCTATCATAGACTGTAGATTATTAAAATAATGAGGTAAGAAAATGCAAGAAAAATGGTGGCACAATGCCGTAGTCTATCAAGTCTATCCTAAGAGTTTTATGGATAGCAATGGAGATGGAATTGGCGATTTGCCAGGTATTACCAGTAAGTTGGACTATCTAGCTAAGTTAGGAATCACAGCGATTTGGCTTTCTCCAGTTTATGAAAGTCCTATGGATGATAATGGTTATGATATTGCTGATTATCAAGCGATTGCAGCTATTTTCGGGACCATGGAGGACATGGATGAGCTGATTGAGGAAGCTAAGAAACGTGATATTCGTATCATCATGGACTTGGTGGTCAATCATACTTCGGATGAACATGCCTGGTTTGTTGAGGCCTGTGAAAATCCTGACAGCCCTGAGCGAGATTACTATATCTGGCGAGATGAGCCTAATGACCTAGATTCTATCTTTAGTGGTTCTGCTTGGGAATACGATGAAAAATCAGGTCAATACTATCTTCACTTTTTCAGTAAGAAACAGCCGGATCTTAACTGGGAAAATGAAAAACTTCGCCAGAAAATTTATGAGATGATGAACTTCTGGATTGATAAAGGGATTGGCGGTTTCCGTATGGATGTTATTGATATGATTGGGAAAATTCCTGACGAGAAAGTAGTCAATAATGGTCCTATGCTTCACCCCTATCTCAAGGAAATGAATCAGGCCACCTTTGGAGATAAGAATCTCTTGACAGTAGGGGAAACCTGGGGAGCAACGCCAGAGATTGCCAAGCTCTACTCTGATCCAAAGGGGCAAGAATTGTCTATGGTCTTCCATTTTGAACATATCGGTCTTCAGTATCAGGAAGGTCAGCCTAAGTGGCACTATCAAAAAGAACTGAATATTCCTAAGTTAAAAGAAATCTTCAACAAATGGCAGACAGAGTTAGGCGTTGAGGACGGCTGGAATTCCCTCTTCTGGAACAACCATGACCTCCCTCGTATCGTCTCAATCTGGGGAAATGACCAAGAATACCGAGAAAAATCTGCCAAAGCCTTTGCAATCTTGCTTCATCTTATGAGAGGGACTCCTTATATCTATCAAGGTGAGGAAATTGGGATGACCAACTATCCGTTTGAAACGCTAGATCAAGTAGAAGATATTGAATCCCTCAACTATGCGCGTGAGGCTCTTGAAAAAGGCGTTCCGATGGAAGAAATCATGGACAGTATCCGTGTCATTGGACGTGACAATACCCGTACCCCTATGCAATGGGACGAGAGCAAAAACGCTGGTTTCTCAACAGGTCAACCTTGGTTGGCAGTGAATCCAAACTATCAAGCAATCAACGTTCAAGAAGCGCTAGCAAATCCAGATTCTATTTTCTATACCTATCAGAAACTGGTTCAAATCCGTAAGGAAAATAGCTTGCTGATTCGAGCTGACTTTGAATTACTTGACACGGCTGACAAGGTCTTTGCTTATATCCGTAAAGATGGCGACCGTCGTTTTCTAGTTGTGGCCAACTTGTCCAATGAAGAGCAAGACTTAACAGTAGAAGGAACAGTCAAATCTGTCTTGATTGAAAACACCACGGCTCAAGAAGCCTTTGAAAAACAAATCTTAGCTCCATGGGATGCTTTCTGTGTGGAATTACTATAAATATTTTTTACAGAAAAATTTAAAATTGAAATCGCATAAAAACAAGGGAGGACTGTATGAAAGGCAGAAATCCTTTGTTTTTTTATAACCAGTGTTTATAAACTTTCATTCTCAAAATTCAATTAACTTTACAAATTCCCACTATTTTGGTAAAATAAATATATGTTATAAAAACTAACATAAAGGAGAAAGAAGATGACTACAAAGAAGCGTGTTCTTAGTGCAGGCCTGACTGTTGCGGTTGCTTTGCTTTTAACTGCTTGCGGACAATCAGGTTCAGATACAAAAACTTACTCATCAACCTTTAGTGGAAATCCAACTACATTTAACTATCTATTAGACTACTACGCTGATAATACAGCCATCATTACCAACCTAGTTGATGGTTTGCTTGAAAATGACAATTACGGGAATCTAGTTCCATCTTTGGCAGAAGACTGGTCTGTTTCAAGCGATGGTCTGACTTATACCTACAAATTGAGAAAAGATGCCAAATGGTTCACGGCTGACGGTGAAGAGTACTCCCCAGTTAAGGCACAAGATTTTGTGACAGGTATCAAGTATGCAGTGGATAATAAATCACAGGCCATTGACTTGATTCAAAATTCAATCAAGGGATTGAATGATTATATTACAGGAGCGGATTCTGACTTTTCTAAGGTTGGTGTGAAGGCCATTGATGACCAGACTATTGAGTATACTTTGACACGCCCAGAGCCTTACTGGAATTCAAAAACAACCAATAGTATTCTTTTCCCAGTAAACGAAGAGTTTTTAAATTCAAAAGGCAAAGATTTTGGGACCCTATCTCCAGATAGTATTCTCTACAGCGGACCTTATTTGTTAAAAGATTTCACATCAAAATCATCGATCGAGTATGTGAAAAATCCGCATTACTATGATTATGACAAAGTATCGATTGAACATGTAAAATTGGCTTATTTTGATGGCTCAGACCAAGAATTGACTATCCGTAACTTTGAAAGTGGAGCTTATTCAATCGCTGGGGTTTATCCAAATAGTTCAAACTTTGCCAAGACAAAGGAGAAATATAAGAATAATATTATTTACAGTTTGCAGGACAAGACTTCTTGGTATTTCAATTTCAACGTCAACCGTAAGGCTTACAACCATACGTCTAAAACGACAGATGAACAGAAGAAGTCAACTGAGACAGCTGTCTTGAACAAAAACTTCCGCCAAGCAGTGAACTTTGCCTTGGACCGCACAGCCTATTCTGCCCAGTCAAATGGGGAAGAGGCGGCTAGCAAGACCCTTCGTAACACCCTAGTGCCTCCAACATTTGTCCAAGTTGGAGACAAGACTTTTGGAGAAGTAGTCGCTTCTAAATTGGTCAACTATGGCACAGAATGGTCAGGTATTAACTTGGCAGATGCTCAGGATGCCTATTTCAACAAAGAAAAAGCCCAAGCAAAATTTGCGGAAGCTAAAAAAGAATTGACAAGTCAAGGTGTGACTTTCCCTATTCACTTGGATGTGGCGGTTGATCAGACAAGTAAAAATGCCGTGACAGGTATGAACTCAGTTAAGCAGACCCTTGAGTCAGTTTTGGGTGCTGATAACATTGTCATTGACGTTCAGCAACTTTCAACAGATGATTTTAATAACGTAGCCTTCTTAGCACCGACAGCAGCTGATCGAGACTACGATTTGAACTTTGATGGTTGGGTGGGTGATTATCAGGATCCGTCAACTTATCTTAATCCTTTCAATGCAGAGGATGGGTTCTACCTCAAGATTTTTGGTCTAGATGCCAAGGAAGACAAGGAAAAAATCACTAGTCTAGGTCTGGATACCTACACTAAGATGCTCAAAGATGCAGATAGTGAAAACAAAGATGTAGCCAAACGCTATGAAAAATATGCTGAAGCACAGGCTTGGATGATTGACAACTCTCTGATTATGTCAGCTATGTCAAGTGGTGGAACAGCATCTGTAACCAAAGTAACGCCATTTACAAGAGGCTATTCATTGGTTGGTATCAAGGGTGATGGCAATAACTACAAGTACATGAAACTGCAAAAAGACACTGTGACGACCAAACAGTTTGAAGAAGCTAAGACCAAATGGGAGCAAGAAAGCAAAAAAGCAATCGAAAAAGCCCAAAAAGAAGCAGAAAAACATGTTAAATAGTTAGAAATAGCCTTTTCAAGCAAAATCATAAAGACAAACATCAGTTTTGGTGCTTGTCTTTTTAAATTACTCGGCTATTGAAAACTGAGAAATGATTTGTTTTGTGCTAAAATAGATTGAAACGAATACTAAATGAAAATCAAAGAGTAACTGAGAAGTTAGCTCAAAGTACAGCTTTGAGCTGGTAGATAGAACTGACGAAGTCAGCTCAAAATACTGTTTTGAGGTTGCAGATGGACGCTGACGTGGATTGAAGAGATTTTCGAAGAGTATAAAGATCCTCTCTTTTACTATAGTTAAGGAGATGTAAAGATAAGTGATAAGGAAGAGACTATGTACGACTATCTAATCGTTGGTGCTGGTTTGTCGGGAGCAATTTTTGCTTATGAGGCGACTAAGCGTGGAAAAAAAGTAAAAGTTATTGATAAACGTGACCACATTGGTGGAAATATCTACTGTGAGAATGTAGAAGGAGTTAATGTTCATAAATACGGTGCCCATATCTTCCATACTTCTAACAAGAAAGTTTGGGATTATGTGAATCAATTTGCTGAGTTTAACAACTATATCAATTCGCCTCTAGCTAATTACAAGGGTAGCCTTTATAATCTACCTTTCAATATGAATACTTTCTATGCTATGTGGGGGACAAAAACTCCTCAAGAAGTGAAAAATAAGATTGCTGATCAAACGGCTCACATGAAGGACGTTGAACCTAAAAACTTGGAAGAACAGGCTATCAAGTTGATCGGTCCAGATATTTATGAAAAGTTGATCAAAGGCTACACTGAAAAGCAATGGGGACGTTCTGCGACTGACCTTCCACCCTTTATCATCAAACGTCTACCAGTTCGTTTAACCTTTGATAATAATTATTTTAATGATCGTTATCAAGGGATTCCAATCGGTGGCTATAATGTTATCATCGAAAATATGCTCAAGGATGTGGAAGTAGAACTTGGCCTTGACTTTTTTGCCAATCGTCAGGAATTAGAAGCTTCTGCTGAAAAAGTTGTCTTTACGGGGATGATTGACCAATACTTCGATTATAAACATGGTGAGTTAGAATACCGTAGTCTTCGTTTTGATCATGAAGTGCTTGATGAAGAAAACTATCAAGGGAATGCAGTTGTCAACTATACAGAACGAGAAATTCCTTATACTCGCATTATTGAGCATAAACATTTTGAGTATGGTACACAAGCTAAAACGGTTATTACTCGAGAATACCCAGCTGATTGGAAACGTGGAGATGAGCCTTATTATCCAATCAATGATGAGAGAAACAATGCTATATTTGCCAAATATCAAGAAGAAGCAGCACAGAATGATAAGGTCGTTTTCTGTGGACGTTTGGCTGACTATAAATACTATGACATGCATGTGGTCATTGAACGGGCTTTGGAAGTAGTCGAGGAAGAGTTGGGACAATAATGCAAGGATTCTGTCATTTTAGAATCTTTGCTACTTAAGATTTTTAGAAGTAAGGTCAACAAGATTCTTTTCTGTTTATCAGAAGAGAACCTATGTTGGCTTTTTTGGCCTAAATGAACAATTTTATTTTTCAGAATATATCAAATATAACAAATAACTCTTAAAATTCAGAAAATTCTATTGACAGGACTTGAAAAAGAGTCTATAATGAATAAAAAAACAAAGGAGAATACTATGAAAACAAGAAAAGTATTGACTCTTGCGGGAGTAACCTTATTAGCAGCTGGTGTTTTAGCTGCTTGTTCTGGGGGTTCAGGCGCTCAAGGTGAAAAAACCTTTGCATTTACATACGAGACACATCCGGATAATCTCAACTATTTGACAACTGGTAAGGCAGCAACTTCTGAGATTACTAGTAATGTGATTGATGGATTGCTTGAAAATGATAAATACGGGAACCTTGTTCCTTCATTGGCAGAAGACTGGTCGGTCTCTAAGGATGGCTTGACTTATACTTATAAGATTCGTCAGGATGCCAAGTGGTATACATCTGAGGGAGAAGAGTACGCTCCTGTTAAGGCTCAGGACTTTGTAACAGGACTTAAATATGCAACAGATAAGAAAGCAGAAGCCCTTTACTTGGTACAGGATTCAATCAAAGGTCTGGATGCCTATGCCAAAGGTGAAATAACAGACTTCTCTCAAGTCGGGATTAAAGCGCTTGACGACCAAACAATCCAATACACCTTGAACAAACCTGAAACTTTTTGGAACTCAAAAACAACCATGGGTGTGCTTGCGCCAGTCAATGAAGAGTTTTTGAATTCAAAAGGGGATGATTTTGCCAAAGCTACGGATCCAAGTAGTCTCTTGTATAATGGCCCTTATTTGCTGAAATCCATTGTAACCAAATCCTCTGTTGAATTTGCGAAAAATCCGAACTACTGGGATAAAGACAATGTGCATATTGACAAGGTCAAATTGTCATTCTGGGATGGACAAGATACCAGCAAACCAGCAGAAAACTTTAAAGATGGTAGCCTTACAGCAGCTCGTCTTTATCCAACAAGTGCAAGTTTCGCAGAGCTTGAGAAGAGTATGAAAGACAATATCGTCTATACTCAACAAGACTCTACGACTTATCTAGTAGGGACAAATATTGACCGTCAATCTTATAAACACACATCTAAGACTAGTGAAGAACAAAAGACATCTACTAAAAAGGCGCTCTTAAACAAGGATTTCCGTCAGGCTATTGCCTTTGGTTTTGACCGTACAGCCTATGCCTCTCAGTTGAATGGAGAAACTGGAGCAAGCAAAATCTTGCGTAATCTCTTTGTGCCACCAACATTTGTTCAAGCAGATGGGAAGAACTTTGGCGATATAGTCAAAGAGAAATTAGTGACTTATGGGGATGAATGGAAGGATGTTAATCTGGACGATTCACAAGATGGTCTCTACAATCCAGAAAAAGCCAAGGCAGAATTTGCTAAAGCTAAATCAGCTTTGCAGGCAGAAGGTGTGACTTTCCCAATTCATTTGGATATGCCAGTTGACCAGACAGCAACTACAAAAGTTCAGCGCGTCCAATCTATGAAACAATCCTTGGAAGCAACTTTAGGAACTGATAATGTCGTTATTGATATCCAACAATTGCAAAAAGATGAATTGCTTAATGTAACTTTATTTGCTGAAAATGCTGCTGGCGAAGACTGGGATTTATCAGATAATGTCGGTTGGGGTCCAGACTTTGCCGATCCATCAACCTACCTTGATATTATCAAACCTTCTGTAGGAGAAAGTACTAAAACATATTTAGGATTTGACTCAGGGGAAGATAATGTAGCTGCGAAAAAAGTAGGTCTATATGACTACGAAAAATTGGTTACTGAGGCTGGTGATGAGACTATAGATGTTGCTAAACGATATGATAAATACGCAGCAGCCCAAGCTTGGTTGACAGATAGTGCCTTGATCATCCCAACAACTTCTAAAACTGGTCGTCCAATCTTGTCTAAGATGGTACCATTTACAATACCATTTGCATTGTCAGGAAATAAAGGTACAAGTGACCCAGTCTTGTATAAATACCTTGAACTTCAAGACAAGGCAGTTACTGCAGATGAATATCAAAAAGCTCAAGAAAAATGGATGAAAGAAAAAGCAGAATCCAATAAAAAAGCGCAAGAAGAACTCGCAAAACATGTGAAATAAGATAAAAAGAGACTGAGCAAAAAGTCTTTAAAAGCAAAACGCATATTGTCAGGTGAAAAGCCCTGAACGTATGCGTTTTATTTTGGGAAAATGTACTTGATTTCTGTATTTCATTTTGAAAATGACAAAATCCTGAGTTTAGAGTTCTCAGGATTTTGTCGTTTACTATTGTGGTTGCTGTTGAACTTGAGGGGTCTGAGGAGTTTGTGGAGCCGGGTTTTGATTGGCTCCGGGTGCATTTGGTGCTTGGTTTGGTCCATTAGTGCTAGCATCAGGACTTGTTGTTGGTGCTTGGCTAGTAGAACTTTCTGTACTTGTTGATGAGCTTTCTGTTGAAGATGATTGGGATGTTGTTTCAGTCCAAGTTGGTCTTGCTCCATTTTGGAAAACAAACTGCCCATTTCGATAAATGCCATCTGGCATATTCCAGTCCTCTGGGTTGCTTCCTTCAGACAGGTAGGTCATCATAGAGCGGTAAACTTTGGCAGCGACCGTAAGGCCATCGCCTACAAGTGGTGTCAGACGGTTAGAATAGCCTGTCCATACAGCCATTGAATATTTGCGGGTATACCCTACAAACATTTCATCTGGAGCTACGTAACCAGTGTTCTTGATATACTTTTCAATTTCTTCGTCAGTATAGTTAGAAGTACCTGTTTTACCTGCTTGTGGAAGCCAAGGTAGGTAGGCTCCACGTCCGATTCCGTATACTAAGACAGTTTTCATCATGTCGGTCATCATATAGGCTGTCGTTTCCTTCATGGCACGAGTTCCGACATTAGAGAACTCTTTTTCACTCCCATCACTAAAGACGACTTTATGGATATACATTGGTTTATAGTAAGTTCCACCATTTGCAAAGGCAGCGTAAGCAGCAGCCATCTTTTCACTACTTGCTCCATATTTTTTGTCTGACTCGGTTGTGTTACTTGAAATGGCATTTGAGTAGTGAAGACTTGGGTAGTCGATTCCGAGACCATTTAGGAAAGTCTTGGCACGGTTGAGTCCGACCTTGTTTAGCGTTTCCACGGCTGGGACGTTTCGCGATTGTTGCAGGGCGTATTGCAAGGTGATATTGCCAAAGTAGCCCCTATCCCAGTTATAAACAGGGGTATCTGTCCCAGGATAGTTATAGGGCTCATCGTGAACGATAGTAGCAGTTGAATCGTAGACACCGTATTCCAAGGCAGGAGCATAGTCTGTGATCGGTTTCATAGTTGATCCCCAGTCGCGGTTTGTTTCCACTGCTTGGTTAATTCCGAAGGAAACATTACTTGACTGATGGCGTGCTCCTAGCTGGGCAATGACTTTACCGTTAGAAACATCAACAATGGTAGAAGCAACTTGCAATTCATCGTCTGGATAGGCAACGTATTCGTCTGTATTGTAAATATCCCACAGATGTTTTTGAGCTTCTTGGTCTACATTTGTGTAGACGTCCATCCCAGTTGTGAGCAGGTTATAGCCTGTTTCTTCTTCAACTTGATTGATGACTTCCTTGAGGTAATTATCCATGTAAGCAGGGTAATTACTTGCCGATTTGAGACTTTGTAGTCCATCAGTAATTGGTGTATTGACTGCTTTCTCATACTGTTCAGCAGAGATGTAGCCTTGATTTTTCATTTCAGATAAGACCAAGTTTCGGCGGTCTTGGGCTGCTTCTGGATGTGAATAGGGGTCATATTGGTTTGGTGCCTGAGGCATTCCAGCCAGCAAGGCTAACTGAGGTAAACTTAAATTATTGAGGTCTTTACCATAGTAGTTTTGAGCTGCTGTCTGCATACCATAGTTCCCATTAGACATGTAGACCTTATTTATATAGTAGGTCAAGATTTCTTGCTTGGTTGCTTTTTGTTCTAACTGAATCGCTAACCAAGCTTCCTGAGCCTTACGAGAAATAGTCTGGTCGGAAGTCGAGGTTGAAAAGTAAGTCAACTTAATCAACTGTTGGGTGAGAGTTGATCCACCTTGGAGGGAATTGCTTTGCAGATTGCGCAAGAAAGCTCCCAGGATACGGATGGTATCAATCCCCCTGTGGTCGAAGAAGCGATGGTCTTCGATAGAAACGATTGCCTTAACCAAATCTGTGGGAATATCATTAGCTTGGGCATTGACGCGGCGTTCAGAACCCAAGTCAGCAATGAGTTGATTTTTATTGTCGTAGATTTTACTAGAGGTTGTTGCAACTAGTTTACTCTCGGATAGGCTAGGAGCCTTGCTAACGTAGTAGAAAAAAACTCCTCCGCCTAAGACAATGGCTGCGATAACCAAGCTTAAGAAGCTAATGCTCAGATACTTGATTAGGCGCAGAATCGTTGGTTTGTTCATCTTGTTTTACCACCTAATAAATGTTCTTTGATAACATTGAGATAGGGAATTTGAGGGAAGGCACCAGCCTTGATTTCATATCCATATTCTCGAATATATCCAAGTGGCATTGATTTTTGTCCCTTATCTTGATGATAGAAGCGAATCAAATCGAATGCCGGCAATAAGTAGGTTTCTTGCTGAGAAGAAAAGTGAAGAAGGACAAAGCAGATTCCTTGTTGGGCAAGGACTTGTTCCATATGCTGAATCTGATGTGGATGAAAATTTTTCATCGGAATCGCACGTTTTTGTTTTGTTTCCTTGGCTTCAAAGTCGATGTAATATCCATTATAAACGCCAGAATAGTCCGTCGTTGAAGCTTGTCGAAAATAGGCCTCAACAATCTTGGCACGACTTCGTTGTGGATAGTCCACTCGTACAATTTGAATAGGGGTTGGTTTCTTGTGTATAACAGCCAAGCCCTGAGACAAATAGTAGTCGTTGGTAGCATTGATCATCTTTTCAAAAGACATTCCTCGATTTGCGAAATTTTTGGGTTGAGAAAGAGATGGTTGTCTTTTTTGTGATGAAAGTTTATGTGGATAGTTGACCATAATTCTCCTTATTGGTACAATAACATCACTCTATTATACCATAAATTTGCACAGAAAGGGTTAAAAATGGCTACAGCTTTGGTTTTAGGCTATTCTGCTTTTGATTTGGGTTTATTTTCTGATAAGGATCCTCGTCTTAAACTGATTAAAAAAGCGATACGTAAAGATTTAGAGGCTATGGCAGCAGATGGGGTGACTTGGCTTGTATTTACAGGAAGTTTGGGCTTTGAATGTTGGGTTTTAGAGGTTGCTCAGGAGATGAAAACCGAGTACGGTTTCCAGTTGGCTACCATTTTTGCTTTTGAAACCCATGGGGAAAATTGGAATGAAAGCAATCAGATGAAACTGAGCCGCTTTAAGCAGGTAGACTTTGTCAAATATGCCTATCCTCGCTATGAACACAAGGGGCAGTTAAGAGATTACCAGCAGTTTTTGCTGGAAAATACGAACAGTTCCTATCTTTTTTATGATGAAGAAAATGAAACGAAACTAGCTTATTTTTACCAAAAGATGAAAAATCAAGAGGACTATTTTATAAAGAGATTAACATTTGATCAATTAAATGAACTTGCTGAAAATTTTTCCGAAAATTGAAGCTTTGACCTTGATTTTTGTTTGCCTTTTTTTATATAATAATACTAGCAAGCGAGAATGGAGAGAGACATGGCAAGTATTATTTTTTCAGCGAAAGATATTTTTGAACAAGAGTTTGGACGTGAAGTCCGTGGCTATAGTAAAGTAGAAGTTGACGAGTTTTTAGACGATGTCATCAAGGACTATGAAACCTATGCTGCCTTGGTCAAGTCACTTCGTCAGGAGATTGCGGATTTGAAGGAAGAATTAACTCGTAAACCGCAAGTGAGTTCGGCTCCAAGTCCTAGTCACCCAGAACCAATTGATGTGGCAGCTTCATCTTCTATGACGAATTTTGATATTTTGAAACGCTTGAATCGTCTTGAAAAAGAAGTATTCGGTAAACAAATTTTAGACAATACTGATTTGTAATTCAGGTCTTGTTACATGCAATTTTTGGATAATCGCGTGAGGAGAGTTGCTTCTCATGAGGAAAGTCCATGCTAGCACAGGCTGTGATGCCTGTAGTGTTTGTGCTAGGCGAAACCATAAGCCTAGGGACGAGAAATCGTTACGGCAGTTGAAATGGCTAAGTCCTTGGATAGGCCAGAGTAGGCTTGAAAGTGCCACAGTGACGGAGTCTTTCTGGAAACAGAGAGAGTGGAACGCGGTAAACCCCTCAAGCTAGCAACCCAAATTTTGGTCGGGGCATGGAGTACGCGGAAACGAACGTAGTATTCTGACTGCTATCAGCTAGAGCTGCTAGTGGTAGACAGATGATTATCGAAGGAAGTGGTCCTAGTCACTTCTGGAACAAAACATGGCTTATAGAAAATTGCATATAGGTTGGGGCTGAGAAATTTTCTCAACCTCATTTTTTAAAGTGGACATATAGAAAGGTCTTGCAAGACTGTAACATGAAAAAAGAATTTAATTTAATTGCAACTGTGGCAGCAGGTCTTGAAGCTGTTGTGGGACGAGAAGTGCGAGAGTTGGGCTACGATTGTCAGGTTGAAAATGGTCGTGTTCGTTTTCAAGGAGACGTGAGAGCTATTATCGAAACCAACCTTTGGCTTCGGGCAGCAGATCGTATCAAAATCATCGTAGGAACGTTCCCAGCTAAGACTTTTGAAGAGCTGTTTCAGGGAGTTTTCGCCCTAGATTGGGAAAATTATTTACCACTTGGAGCTCGGTTCCCGATTTCAAAAGCCAAATGTGTTAAATCTAAACTTCACAATGAACCGAGTGTTCAGGCTATTTCTAAGAAAGCTGTTGTCAAGAAATTGCAGAAACACTATGCTCGCCCAGAAGGGGTTCCTTTGATGGAGAATGGCCCAGAGTTTAAGATTGAGGTCTCTATTCTCAAAGATGTGGCAACTGTCATGATTGATACGACAGGGTCTAGCCTCTTTAAACGTGGTTATCGTACGGAAAAGGGTGGCGCTCCTATCAAGGAAAATATGGCGGCAGCTATTTTGCAACTCTCTAACTGGTATCCAGACAAGCCTTTGATTGATCCGACCTGTGGTTCGGGGACTTTCTGTATTGAGGCAGTTATGATTGCTCGAAAGATGGCACCAGGACTTCGTCGCTCTTTTGCCTTTGAGGAGTGGAACTGGGTCAGCGATCGCTTGATTCAGGAAGTGCGTACAGAAGCGGCTAAGAAAGTAGACCGTGAGCTGGAGCTGGATATCATGGGCTGTGACATTGATGCTCGCATGGTGGAAATTGCTAAAGCTAATGCTCAGGCAGCTGGTGTTGCAGGAGACATTACTTTTAAGCAGATGCGCGTGCAGGATTTGCGTTCCGATAAAATCAATGGTGTGATTATTTCCAATCCGCCTTATGGTGAACGCTTGTCAGATGATGCAGGGGTGACCAAGCTCTATGCTGAGATGGGGCAAGTATTTGCACCACTGAAAACTTGGAGCAAATTTATCCTGACTAGTGATGAAGCTTTTGAAAGCAAGTATGGTAGCCAAGCAGATAAGAAGCGTAAGTTATACAACGGAACCTTGAAAGTGGATCTGTATCAATATTTTGGTCAGCGTGTCAAACGGCAAGAGGTAAAATAGAAAGGGATACTCATGAGTAAGAAAAGACGAAATCGTCATAAAAAAGAAGGTCAAGAACCGCAATTTGATTTTGATGAAGCAAAAGAGCTAACAGTTGGTCAAGCGATTCGTAAAAATGAAGAAGTGGAAGCAGGAGTCTTGCCTGAGGATTCCATTTTGGACAAGTATGTTAAACAACACAAAGATGAAATCGAAGCAGATAAGTTTGCGACTCGTCAATACAAAAAAGAGGAGTTAGTTGAAACTCAGAGTCTGGATGATTTAATTCAAGAGATGCGTGAGGCTGTAGAAGAGTCAGAAGCTTCTTCGGAGGAAGTTCCATCTTCTGAAGACATCTTACCACCCTTGCCTCTGAACGATGAGGAGCAAGGCTTGGATCCTCTATTGCTAGAGGATGAAAATCCAACAGAAATGACTGAAGAAGTGGAAGAGGAGCAAAACCTTTCTCGTCTGGAACAAGAGGACTCAGAAAAGAAAAGCAAAAAAGGCTTTGTTTTGACCGCTTTGGCGCTTGTATCAGTGATTATCTGTGTCAGTGCTTATTATGTCTATCGTCAAGTGAATCGCTCGACCAAGGAAATTGAAACTTCTCAATCAACTACAGCCAATCAATCGGATGTGGATGATTTTAATACACTTTATGATGCCTTTTACACAGATAGCAATAAAACGGCTTTGAAAAATAGCCAGTTTGATAAACTGAGTCAACTCAAGACCTTACTTGATAAGCTGGAAGGTAGTCGTGAACATACGCTTGCCAAATCGAAGTATGATAGTCTAGCAACGCAAATTAAGGCCATTCAAGATGTCAATGCACAATTTGAAAAACCAGCTATTGTGGATGGTGTGTTGGATACCAATGCCAAAGCCAAATCGGATGCTAAATTTACAGATATTAAAACTGGAAATACGGAGCTTGATAAAGTGCTAGATAAGGCTATCAGCCTTGGTAAGAGCCAGCAAACAAGTACTTCTAGCTCTAGCTCAAGTTCAAGTCAAACTAGTAGCTCAAGTTCAAGTCAAGCAAGCTCAAATACGACTAGTGAGACAAGCCCAAGTAGTTCAAATGCTGCCTCAAATGAGACTAGAAGTTCTCGTAGCGAAGTCAATATGGGCGTATCAAGTGCAGGGGTTGCTGTTCAAAGAAGTGCTAGTCGTGTTGCCTATAATCAGTCTGCTATTGATGATAGTAACAACTCTGCTTGGGATTTTGCGGATGGTGTCTTGGAACAAATTCTAGCGACTTCACGTTCACGTGGCTATATCACTGGAGACCAATATATCCTTGAACGTGTCAATATTGTTAACGGCAATGGTTATTACAACCTCTACAAGCCAGATGGAACCTATCTCTTTACCCTTAACTGTAAGACTGGATACTTTGTTGGAAATGGTTCTGGACATGCGGATGACTTGGACTACTAAGCAGTCGTTACAAAATTCTTTCTTTTCAAAAGTAAAAATGATAAAATAAAACAAATTAAACAAGAGGAGTGTCAAATGACAAAAGCTAACTTTGGTGTTGTTGGTATGGCCGTAATGGGTCGTAACCTTGCCCTTAATATTGAATCTCGTGGTTACACAGTTGCTATTTACAACCGTAGTAAAGAAAAAACGGAAGATGTGATTGCTTGCCATCCTGAAAAGAACTTTGTGCCAAGCTATGACGTGGAAAGTTTTGTGAACTCAATCGAAAAACCTCGTCGTATCATGCTCATGGTTCAAGCTGGACCTGGTACAGATGCTACAATTCAAGCCCTTCTTCCACACCTTGACAAGGGTGATATCTTGATTGACGGTGGAAACACTTTCTACAAAGATACCATCCGTCGTAATGAAGAATTGGCAAACTCAGGTATCAACTTTATCGGTACTGGGGTTTCTGGTGGTGAAAAAGGTGCCCTTGAAGGTCCTTCTATCATGCCTGGTGGACAAAAAGAAGCCTATGAATTGGTTGCGGATGTTCTTGAAGAAATCTCAGCTAAAGCACCAGAAGATGGCAAACCATGTGTGACTTACATCGGTCCTGACGGAGCTGGTCACTATGTGAAAATGGTTCATAATGGTATCGAGTATGGTGATATGCAATTGATCGCAGAAAGCTATGACTTGATGCAACACTTGCTAGGCTTTTCTGCAGAAGACATGGCTGAAATCTTTACTGAGTGGAACAAGGGTGAATTGGACAGCTACTTGATCGAAATCACAGCTGATATCTTGAGCCGTAAAGACGATGAAGGCCAAGATGGACCAATCGTAGACTACATCCTTGATGCTGCAGGTAACAAGGGAACTGGTAAATGGACTAGCCAATCATCACTTGACCTTGGTGTGCCATTGTCACTCATCACTGAGTCAGTATTTGCACGTTACATCTCTACTTACAAGGAAGAACGTGTGCATGCTAGCAAGGTTCTTCCAAAACCAGCTGCCTTCAAATTTGAAGGGGACAAGGCTGAGTTGATAGAAAAGATTCGTCAAGCCCTTTATTTCTCAAAAATCATTTCATACGCACAAGGTTTTGCGCAATTGCGTGTAGCTTCTAAAGAAAACAACTGGAACTTGCCATTTGCAGACATCGCATCTATCTGGCGTGATGGCTGTATCATCCGTTCTCGTTTCTTGCAAAAGATTACAGATGCTTACAACCGTGATGCAGACCTTGCTAACCTTCTTTTGGATGAGTACTTCTTGGATGTTACTGCTAAGTACCAACAAGCAGTGCGTGATATCGTAGCTCTTGCTGTTCAAGCTGGTGTGCCAGTGCCAACTTTCTCAGCAGCGATTACTTACTTTGATAGCTACCGTTCAGCTGACCTTCCAGCTAACTTGATTCAAGCGCAACGTGACTACTTTGGTGCCCACACTTACCAACGTAAAGACAAAGAAGGAACATTCCACTACTCTTGGTATGACGAAAAATAAGTAGGTCTGCCATGGGGAAACGGATTTTATTACTTGAGAAAGAACGAAATCTAGCTCATTTTTTAAGTTTGGAACTCCAAAAAGAGCAATACCGAGTTGATCAGGTTGAGGAGGGACAAAAAGCCCTCTCCATGGCTCTTCAGACAGACTATGACTTGATTTTATTGAATGCTCGTCTGGGGGATATGACGGCCCAGGATTTTGCAGACAAGCTGAGTCGAACTAAGCCGGCTTCAGTCATCATGGTCTTGGACCATCGCGAAGAATTGCAAGATCAGATTGAGACAATCCAACGTTTTGCCGTTTCTTACATCTATAAGCCAGTTATTATTGAGAATCTGGTAGCTCGTATTTCAGCGATTTTCCGAGGTCGAGACTTCATCGACCAACACTGTAGTCAGATGAAGGTTCCAACGTCTTATCGCAATCTGCGTATGGATGTAGAACATCATACCGTTTATCGTGGCGAGGAGATGATTGCTCTGACGCGTCGTGAGTATGACCTTTTGGCCACTCTTATGGGAAGCAAGAAAGTTTTGACTCGTGAGCAGTTGTTGGAAAGCGTCTGGAAGTATGAAAGTGCGACAGAGACCAATATCGTGGATGTCTATATCCGTTATCTACGTAGCAAGCTTGATGTAAAAGGTCAAAAAAGCTACATTAAAACAGTACGTGGTGTTGGTTACACCATGCAAGAATAGAAAAGCAGTTGCAGTTATGTAACTGCTTTTTATATGAGTTCTTTATATGTTGACATGCGATTTTGTATTTGCTACAATCAGTTATGGAGGATAGGTCTAATGAAAATAATAAAAAAATTGATGCAAATTGCATTAGCAGTTTTTTTCTTTAGCTTACTGGCAACAAGTGCAGTATTGGCGGATGATGCTGATTCAGAAGGCTGGCAATTTGTCCAAGAAAATGGTAGAACCTACTACAAGAAGGGGGAACTCAAAGAAACCTACTGGCGAGTGATTGATGGAAAATACTATTATTTTGATCCTTTATCCGGAGAGATGGTTGTCGGCTGGCAATATATACCTGCTCCACACGAAGGGGTTACGATTGGTTCTTCTATAAGGCAAGATATTGCTTTTAGACCAGATTGGTTTTACTTTGGTCAAGATGGGGTCCTACAAGAATTTGTTGGTAAGCAAGTTTTAGAAGCAAAAACAGCTACAAATGTCAACAAGCATCATGGGGAACAATATAATAGTCCAGCAGAGAAACGAGTCTATTATTTTGAAGATCAACGTAGTTATCACACCTTAAAAACTGGTTGGGTTTATGATGAGGGGCACTGGTATTATTTACTGAAGGATGGTGGCTTTGATTCTCGCATCAACAGATTGACTGTTGGGGAGCTAGCACGTGGTTGGGCTAAGGATTTTCCTCTTACATATGATGAAGAGAAGCTTAAAGCGGCTCCATGGTACTATCTGGATCCAACAAGTGCTGCAATGCAAACTGGTTGGCAATATCTAGGCAATAAGTGGTACTACCTCCGTTCATCAGGTTCCATGGCAACTGGTTGGTATCAAGAAGGCTCAACTTGGTACTATTTAGATGCTGAAAATGGTGATATGAAAACGGGTTGGCAAAACCTTGGTAACAAGTGGTACTATCTCCGTTCATCAGGTTCCATGGCAACTGGCTGGTATCAGGAAGGTTCGACTTGGTATTATTTAGACGAGTCAAATGGTGATATGAAAACGGGTTGGCAAAACCTTGGTAACAAGTGGTACTATCTCCGTTCATCAGGAGCCATGGTCACTGGCTGGTTCCAGGTCAATGGCAAATGGTACTATGCTTACATCTCAGGTGCTTTGGCAGTGAATACGACCGTAGATGGCTATTCTGTCAACTATAATGGCGAATGGGTTCGATAAATAATGGTAGTATTTTGTAATTTGAGATAAATTTTAAGTAAGAGTGCAGCTTCACGAAGTGATACTGGATAAAAAGTTTTTAAAATCAGAAAACCGCATATTATCAGGCGTCAAAAAATTGGCAAAACCTTGATAATATGCGGTTTATTGTGGAAAGATTTACTTATTTACTTATTTTTAACAAAATTGAGTTTTTGCCCAGTTTTACATGACATGTTTTAGAAAAAGGTATATAATGTTAGTGTAATATCAAGTGTTTTTTTGAAAGCATCACAACAATTACAATTTTAGGCTTAAAAATCGAACCTTCTTTAAATACTTAAATATTTAAGGGGGGGATAAGTACCCATTTGTAAAAAAGAAATGAGGTTGAAAATGAACTTTAAGTCAAGAAAATGTGAAGAAAACGGGAAAAAAGTTTTACGCTATTCTATTAGAAAACATCATTTGGGAGTAGCTAGTGTAGCAGTAGCTTCGGTGTTGTTTTTTGCAACTGGTGTGGCGACTGTTCAAGCGGATGGACCAGGAGTAGGCGAACTAGTATCAGGCACACCAGCCCCACCAAGTACACTAGGTTCAGCAAGTTCAGCAAGTACAACAAGCACACTAGGCACTTCTGGTGCTAATACTGGTGACACAGAAATAGAAAATACAAATACAAATACAGCTGCATCAACAGAAAATGGGCCTATTAAGCCAGAAGATAATGTTGAAGCAAGAAATAATAATGAGAAACCTAGAGGGCTTGAAAGAGCAACAGAACCAGCAAATTATGATGGTAAAGTAAGTCTTATTGGTCAATGGACAAGTGAATCACACGAAAAAAAAGATACTGAAAATACATATAAGAATGCTACAGATAAATTAGGGAGTCCCTTATCTAATCCAGGTCTTTTCCGTGGCGCTGCAAAAACTTTTCTTGGTTGGTCTGATATGCCGCCAGTAAATGGGAAAATTGCAGATGGTGCAAGACTGTTCTCGGCAGAAGACACTATAGCTACAGCCTTTCCGAATGGCTTGTCAGCTGATTCTAAGCTATATGGTGTTTATGCCAGTCTAAATGACCAAGATACACCTTTCCCTGCTGATAAATTTTCTATGGGATTTGCGATTATAGGTGGAATGAATAAATTTGCCATTAATGATAATAAGGTTCATATTGATACGAATGTAGAATCAGAAGAAGTATTACCTAATACTAATTTAAATAAAGAAACAAAAGACAAAGAAAAAAATACCCGCCGTATCATTGATGA
>NZ_VMLJ01000018.1:13877-46326 GCF_013276615.1 Streptococcus sp. 1621 | reverse complement strand
TTTTCATATAGTTTTCATTGTTTTAATAGTTTAAAGTCAATCTTATTTTTCTCTAATAGAAAATAATGAAAAAGTAGGTTTAGAAAGAGGTAAGTATCTATGTCTTCTCATAAAAAAGTGTCACTCTCTGAGATTAATCAATCTATCGATACTCCAAATAACAATCATTTCTGGCAAAATTTAAATGCCTTTTTAGGTCCGGGTGCTCTTGTCGCAGTTGGTTATATGGATCCAGGAAACTGGATTACCAGTGTAGTCGGTGGTGCTTCCTATAAGTATAGTCTCTTGTTTGTTATCTTGATTTCATCTCTCATTGCCATGCAACTTCAGCAGATGGCAGGAAAGCTTGGTATTGTAACCCAGATGGACCTGGCTCAAGCAACGGCTCATCATTCACCTAAATGGCTTCGTTATAGTCTATGGGTGATTTTAGAATTAGCCTTGATGGCGACAGATCTGGCAGAAGTTCTAGGTTCAGCGATTGCTCTCAATCTTCTCTTTAAGATTCCGATTATGATAGCAATTCTCTTGACCGTGTTGGATGTTTTTCTCTTATTGCTTCTGATGAAATTTGGCTTTAAGAAGATTGAAGCTATTGTGACAACACTGATTTTAACCATTCTAGCAATTTTTACCTATCTGGTAGCTTTGTCACATCCAAGCTTCCAAGGAATCGTTGAGGGTTATCTACCGAATGCAACCTTATTTGAAAGTCCCTTGCCAGGGCATGAAAGTCAATTAACCTTGGCACTAGGGATCGTGGGAGCAACGGTTATGCCCCATAACCTCTATTTGCATTCTTCCTTGTCACAAACTCGGAAAATCAATCACAAGGACAAGAATGATGTTCGAAAAGCCGTGCGCTTTATGACCTGGGATTCAAATCTCCAATTATCCTTGGCCTTTGTGGTTAACTCCCTTCTATTAATTCTCGGGGCGGCTCTCTTTTTCGGCCATGCATCTGAGATTTCTGCCTTCTCTCAAATGTATAATGCCTTGCAGGATTCTACTATTGCAGGAGCTATAGCTAGCTCGACCTTATCAACCTTGTTTGCCTTGGCTTTATTAGCCAGTGGTCAAAATTCGACAATTACGGGTACCTTGACTGGACAAATCGTTATGGAAGGTTTCTTGCATATGAGATTACCTCAATGGTTCATTCGTTTGGCAACTCGTCTCTTTGCCTTGTTGCCTGTCATGATTGTAGCGGTTCTGTTTGGTCATCAGGAAAAAACATTAGATCAGTTATTGGTTTATTCACAAGTCTTTCTTTCGATTGCTCTTCCATTTTCAATCTTCCCACTGATTTATCTAACTTCTAAGAAATCACTGATGGGAGAATTTACCAATGCCAAATGGAATACCATCCTTGGCTATATCGTTTCCATTATCTTAACAATTCTCAATGTGAAATTGTTATTTGATATTTTCTAAGAAATTCACCCGAGTTATAAAACAAGCATATAAGAAAAAAGATACCCAAGATTTCTTGGGTATCTTTTTTAAAATAAACGGAAGACATGGGATTCGAACCCACGCACGCTGTTACACGCCTACCGCGTTTCCAACACGGCCTCTTAAGCCTCTTGAGTAATCTTCCAATACTTACTCAAATAGTCTACCATAAAGGCTCTTATCTTGCAATAAAAATTCTAGAAATAAGAAAAATGATAGATTTTGAAAGAAAATGATAAAAAATGCTTGACTTTGAAATAAAGTATGATAGAATGAATAGTGTAAACGATAACAGGAGGTGATTCAGTGTTAAAAACAGAGCGGAAGCAACTGATTTTAGAGGAGTTAAATCAACATCATGTAGTTTCTCTAGAAAAATTAGTTAGTTTGCTAGAGACCTCAGAATCAACGGTTCGAAGAGACTTGGATGAATTGGAAGCAGAAAACAAGCTTCGTCGCGTGCATGGTGGAGCAGAATTGCCTCATTCCTTGCAGGAAGAAGAAACCATTCAAGAAAAATCTGTCAAAAACCTTCAAGAGAAGAAGTTACTTGCTCAGAAAGCAGCCTCTCTCATCAAGGAACAAGATGTCATCTTTATCGATGCTGGAACAACGACAGCCTTTTTGATTCATGAATTGGTTAATAAAAATGTCACAGTCGTGACCAATTCGATTCACCATGCCGCTCAGTTGGTTGAAAAGCAGATTCCAACTGTCATGGTTGGAGGAAGTGTCAAGATGGCAACAGATGCTAGCATCGGGGGCGTTGCTCTTAACCAGATTAACCAATTGCACTTTGACCGTGCCTTTATCGGGATGAATGGTGTTGACGATGGCTATTATACGACTCCTGATATGGAGGAGGGAGCTGTGAAGCGAGCTATTTTAGAGAATGCCAAACAGACCTATGTCTTGGTGGATTCGTCTAAGATTGGACAAACTTGCTTTGCCAAAGTAGCACCACTCAAACGAGCTATTGTTATCACAAGTCAAGGGCATGAGCTCTTGCAGGCTATTAAGGAGAAAACGGAGGTAATAGAAGTATGATTTATACAGTCACACTCAATCCATCCATTGACTATATCGTGCGTTTGGACCAAGTCCAAGTTGGTAATGTCAATCGTATGGACAGTGATGATAAGTTTGCTGGTGGGAAAGGGATCAATGTCAGCCGTGTCTTGAAACGCTTGGATATTCCCAATACAGCAACTGGGTTTATCGGAGGATTTACTGGTAAATTTATTACAGATACTTTGGCAGAGGAAGAAATCGAGACACGTTTTGTCCAAGTAGCAGAAGATACTCGCATCAATGTTAAAATCAAAGCAGACCAAGAAACAGAAATCAACGGGACTGGTCCAAATGTGGAACCAGCTCAGCTAGAAGAATTGAAAGCTATTTTATCTAGTTTGACTGCAGAAGATACAGTTGTCTTTGCTGGTTCAAGTGCTAAAAATCTAGGCAATGTTATCTACAAGGATTTGATTGCCTTGACGCGCCAGACGGGTGCGCAAGTCGTTTGTGATTTTGAAGGACAGACCTTGATTGATAGTTTGGACCACCAGCCACTTTTGGTCAAACCAAACAATCATGAACTTGGAGCTATTTTTGGGGTTGAACTCGATAGTTTAGATGAAATTGAAAAATATGCTCGAGAGTTACTGGTTAAGGGTGCTCAAAACGTCATTATCTCTATGGCTGGTGACGGTGCTCTTCTTGTCACATCTGAGGGAGCTTATTTCGCTAAACCAATCAAAGGAACAGTCAAAAATTCTGTCGGAGCTGGCGATTCTATGGTCGCTGGATTTACAGGTGAATTTGTCAAATCAAAAGACGCAGTAGAAGCCTTCAAATGGGGAGTGGCTTGTGGAACGGCAACGACCTTCTCTGATGACTTGGCAACAGCAGAATTTATTAAAGAAACATATGAAAAAGTTGAGGTAGAAAAAAGATGAAAATTCAAGACCTATTGAGAAAAGATGTTATGTTGCTGGATTTGCAGGCAACTGAAAAAACTGCTGTCATCGAAGAGATGATTAAAAGCTTGGTAGACCACGGTTATGTAACAGATTTTGAAACATTTAAAGAAGGAATTTTGGCGCGTGAAGCTCTCACTTCTACTGGTTTGGGTGACGGAATTGCTATGCCTCACAGTAAGAACTCTGCTGTCAAAGAAGCGACTGTTCTCTTTGCCAAGTCAAACAAGGGTGTTGACTACGAGAGCTTGGATGGACAAGCAACTGACCTCTTCTTTATGATTGCGGCTCCAGAAGGTGCCAATGATACTCACTTGGCTGCCTTGGCAGAATTGTCTCAATATTTGATGAAAGACGGTTTTGCTGACAAACTTCGTCAAGCAATATCAGCTGATCAAATAATCGAACTTTTTGACCAAGCTTCAGAAAAAACGGAAGAGCCTGTTCAAGCACCTGCTAATGAATCTGGTGACTTTATCGTAGCAGTTACAGCTTGTACAACAGGAATTGCCCACACATACATGGCCCAAGAAGCCCTTCAAAAAGTGGCTGCTGAAATGGGTGTTGGAATTAAGGTTGAAACCAACGGTGCCAGTGGTGTTGGTAACCAACTAACTGCGGAAGACATTCGTAAGGCTAAAGCTGTTATCATCGCAGCAGACAAGGCCGTTGAAATGGATCGATTTGATGGAAAACCATTGATCAATCGTCCAGTTGCTGACGGTATCCGTAAGACAGAAGAGTTGATCAACTTGGCTCTTTCTGGGGATGCTGAAATCTACCGTGCTGCAAACGGTGCAAAAGCTGCAACAGCCTCTAACGAAAAACAAAGCCTTGGTGGTGCCTTCTACAAACACTTGATGAGTGGTGTCTCTCAAATGTTGCCATTCGTTATCGGTGGTGGTATCATGATTGCCCTTGCCTTCTTGATTGACGGTGCTTTGGGTGTTCCAAATGAAAACCTTGGTAATCTTGGTTCTTACCATGAACTAGCTTCTATGTTCATGAAAATTGGGGGAGCTGCCTTTGGTTTGATGCTTCCAGTCTTTGCAGGTTATGTTGCCTACTCTATTGCTGAAAAACCAGGTTTGGTAGCAGGTTTCGTGGCTGGTGCTATTGCTAAAGAAGGTTTTGCCTTTGGTAAAATTCCTTATGCTGCAGGTGGTGAAGCAACTTCAACTCTTGCAGGTGTCTCATCTGGTTTCCTAGGTGCTCTTGTGGGTGGATTTATAGCAGGTGCTTTGGTTCTTGCTATCAAGAAATACGTTAAAGTTCCTCGTTCACTTGAAGGTGCTAAATCAATCCTTCTCTTACCACTTCTTGGAACAATCTTGACTGGATTTGTTATGCTAGCTGTTAACATCCCAATGGCAGCAATCAACACAGCTATGAATGATTTCCTTGGCGGTCTTGGAGGCGGTTCAGCTGTCCTTCTCGGTATCGTTCTTGGAGGAATGATGGCTGTCGATATGGGTGGACCAGTCAATAAAGCAGCTTATGTCTTTGGTACAGGTACGCTTGCAGCAACTGTTTCTTCAGGTGGTTCTGTGGCTATGGCAGCAGTTATGGCTGGAGGAATGGTGCCACCACTTGCAATCTTTGTCGCAACTCTTCTTTTCAAAGATAAATTCACCAAGGAAGAACGCAACTCTGGTTTGACGAATATCATCATGGGCTTGTCATTTATCACTGAGGGAGCGATTCCATTTGGTGCCGCTGACCCAGCTCGTGCGATTCCAAGCTTCATCCTTGGTTCAGCAGTAGCAGGTGGCCTCGTTGGTCTTACTGGTATTAAACTCATGGCGCCACACGGAGGAATCTTCGTTATCGCGCTTACTTCAAATGCTCTTCTTTACCTCGTTTCTGTCTTGGTAGGAGCAATCGTAAGTGGTGTGGTCTATGGTTACCTACGCAAACCACAAGCATAAAAAATAGAAAAATGAAAAGATTGGACCGCTTGGTGCAGTCTTTTTCTCTTTCCGAAATGCCTGTGAAATA
This sequence comes from Streptococcus sp. 1621, assembly GCF_013276615.1. Classification (NCBI taxonomy): domain Bacteria; kingdom Bacillati; phylum Bacillota; class Bacilli; order Lactobacillales; family Streptococcaceae; genus Streptococcus; species Streptococcus sp. 1621. The sequence goes on along the minus strand of NZ_VMLJ01000018.1, from coordinate 40,897 downwards.
TGGTATAATAGAAGAATGGCAAACAAGAATACAAGTAAAACAAGACGGAGACCGTCTAAAGCAGAACTCGAAAGAAAAGAAGCGATTCAACGAATGTTGATTTCGTTGGGAATCGCCCTTTTATTGATTTTTGCAGCCTTTAAATTAGGGGCTGCAGGTATCACCCTTTACAATCTAATTCGCTTGCTGGTAGGTAGCCTAGCTTATTTGGCAATATTTGGTATCCTGCTCTATCTCTTCTTCTTCAAGTGGATACGAAAACAGGAAGGACTCTTATCAGGATTTTTCACCATATTTGCTGGCTTACTCTTGATTTTTGAGGCCTACTTGGTTTGGAAATATGGTTTGGACAAGTCGGTTCTAAAAGGAACCATGGCTCAGGTTGTGACTGATCTGACTGGTTTTCGAACGACTAGTTTTGCTGGTGGAGGCTTGATTGGGGTTGCTCTTTATATTCCAACCGCCTTTCTCTTTTCAAATATCGGCACTTACTTTATTGGTTCTATCTTGATTTTAGCAGGCGCTCTCCTAGTCAGCCCTTGGTCTGTTTACGATATTGCTGAATTTTTCAGTAGAGGATTTGCCAAATGGCGGGAAGGTCATGAGCGTCGAAAAGAAGAACGCTTTGTCAAACAAGAAGAAAAAGCTCGTCAAAAGGCTGAGGAAGAGGCTAGATTAGAACAAGAAGAGGCTGAAAAAGCCTTACTCGATTTGCCTCCTGTTGATATGGAAACGGGTGAAATTCTGACAGCAGATGTTGTGCTTGACGTTCCACCTGTTCCAGAAGAAGACTGGGTGGAACCAGAAATCATCCTGCCTCAACCTGAACTTGAATTCCCTGAACAGGAAGATGGCTCTGATGATGAAGATGTTCAGGTCGATTTTTCAGCAAAGGAAGCCCTTGAATACAAACTTCCAAGCTTACAACTCTTTGCCCCAGATAAACCAAAAGACCAGTCGAAAGAGAAGAAGATTGTTCGAGAAAACATCAAAATCCTAGAAGAAACTTTTGCTAGTTTTGGTATTAAGGTAACGGTTGAACGGGCTGAAATTGGGCCATCCGTGACTAAGTATGAAGTTAAGCCAGCCGTGGGTGTGCGGGTTAACCGCATTTCCAATCTGGCAGATGACCTCGCTCTAGCCTTGGCGGCCAAGGATGTTCGTATCGAAGCTCCAATCCCTGGGAAATCTCTCGTTGGAATCGAAGTGCCTAACTCTGAGATTGCGACTGTGTCTTTCCGAGAACTTTGGGAACAATCTCAAACGAAAGCAGAAAATCTTTTGGAAATTCCTTTAGGGAAGGCTGTTAATGGCACCGCAAGAGCTTTTGACCTTTCTAAAATGCCCCACTTGCTAGTCGCAGGTTCGACGGGTTCAGGTAAGTCAGTAGCAGTTAACGGTATTATCGCTAGCATTCTCATGAAGGCGAGACCAGATCAAGTTAAATTTATGATGGTCGATCCCAAGATGGTTGAGTTATCTGTTTACAATGACATTCCTCATCTCTTGATTCCAGTTGTGACCAATCCACGCAAGGCCAGCAAGGCCCTGCAAAAGGTTGTGGACGAGATGGAAAATCGTTATGAACTCTTTGCAAAGGTAGGAGTTCGGAATATTGCAGGCTTTAATGCTAAGGTGGAAGAGTTCAATGCCCAGTCTGAGTACAAGCAGATTCCGCTACCGCTCATTGTCGTGATTGTCGATGAGTTGGCTGACCTCATGATGGTAGCCAGCAAGGAAGTAGAAGATGCTATCATCCGTCTTGGACAGAAGGCGCGTGCTGCAGGTATCCACATGATTCTTGCAACTCAGCGTCCATCCGTTGATGTCATCTCTGGTCTGATCAAGGCTAATGTCCCATCTCGTGTAGCATTTGCGGTTTCATCAGGGACAGACTCCCGTACGATTTTGGATGAAAATGGAGCTGAGAAACTGCTTGGTCGAGGAGATATGCTCTTTAAACCGATTGATGAAAATCATCCAGTTCGTCTCCAAGGATCCTTTATCTCGGATGATGATGTCGAGCGCATCGTAAACTTCATCAAGGCTCAGGCAGATGCGGACTACGATGATAGTTTTGATCCAGGTGAGGTTTCTGAAAATGACGGTGAATTTTCAGATGGTGAAGCTGGTGGAGATCCGCTTTTTGAAGAAGCCAAGGCTTTGGTGATAGAAACCCAGAAAGCCAGCGCCTCCATGATTCAGCGTCGTTTGTCAGTTGGATTTAACCGTGCGACTCGTCTCATGGAAGAACTGGAGATGGCAGGTGTTATCGGTCCAGCTGAAGGTACCAAACCAAGAAAAGTATTGCAACAATAAAAATGGCTTCTTTCCAAGTTTGGAGAGAAGCTATTTTAGTGATTATTGATTAGTTTTATTTTCTGAAGTTGGGGTATTGGACTGTTTTTCATTTTCAGTAGCAGGTTTACTTGGAGTAGGAGTAGAAGAATCCTGAGTTGATGCTTTCTGCTCTTCTTTTTTCTCTTCCTTGACGCTAGCTTTTGGTGTTTCCTCTTGCTGTGTTTTTTCTTGAGAAGTGTTATTTTCCTTATTGGGACTAGTGTTTTCCTGAGGGGATTCCTTTTGAATTTCTTTGACAATTGTTGTCGTCTGGCTTGTCGTAGGTTCTTTTTTAGTATTTTTGTTATTGTCCAAGGCGTTCATAATCGTGATACTTGCGGTAATTAAGCCAAGGATACTACCGATAGTAGCGACGGTTTTTTGAAAGACCGTAAAGCCTTTTTTGATGTGTTCTGTTTTTGGTTTTGAAGTTCTACGATAATTAGACATACATTCTCTCCTTTAATTAAAATTTATTATACCGCATTTCTTTAAAAAAATCTTAAAAAAAGAGGAATTGCCCTTTCTTGTCGCAAGCTCCGTTTCATGATACAATAGAGGGAGTGATTTTAGAAAGCGTAAGAAAACATGATTTACTTTGATAATTCGGCAACGACCAAGCCTTATCCTGAAGCACTTGAAACTTATATGCAGGTCGCTTCAAAAATTTTAGGAAATCCATCTAGTCTCCATCGTTTGGGAGACCAGGCAACACGAATCTTAGATGCTTCTCGCCAACAGATTGCAGATTTAATCGGTAAGAAAAGTGATGAAATCTTCTTTACTTCTGGTGGAACAGAAGGGGATAACTGGGTTATCAAGGGTGTGGCCTTTGAAAAAGCCCAGTTTGGGAAGCACATCATCGTATCAGCCATTGAACATCCAGCAGTCAAGGAATCAGCCCTCTGGTTGAAATCTCAAGGTTTTGAGGTGGATTTGGCTCCAGTAGATGAGAAAGGATTTGTCGATGTTGAGGCGCTAGCAGATTTGATACGATCAGATACGACTCTCATCTCTATCATGGCAGTAAACAATGAAATCGGCTCGATCCAACCTATTGAGGCTATTTCAAAACTATTGGCAGACAAGCCGACTATTTCCTTCCACGTTGATGCGGTTCAGGCACTTGCCAAGATTCCGACCGAAAAGTATCTAACAGATCGAGTGGATTTTGCGACCTTTTCGAGTCATAAATTTCATGGTGTCCGAGGTGTTGGTTTTGTCTATATCAAGTCTGGCAAGAAGATTACGCCTCTTTTAACAGGTGGTGGTCAGGAGCGAGATTATCGTTCGACAACTGAAAATGTTGCAGGGATTGCAGCGACAGCTAAGGCTCTCCGTTTGTCTATGGAGAAGCTAGATATTTTTACTAGCAAGGCTGGGCAGATGAAGGCAGTGATTCGCCAAGCCCTTCTGGACTATCCAGATATTTTTGTCTTTTCAGATGAGGAAGACTTTACCCCTCATATCCTGACTTTTGGAATCAAGGGTGTTCGAGGTGAAGTCATCGTTCACGCTTTTGAAGACTATGATATTTTCATCTCAACGACCTCTGCTTGTTCGTCCAAGGCAGGGAAACCTGCAGGTACCTTGATTGCCATGGGAGTGGACAAGGATAAGGCCCAGTCAGCTGTGCGTCTTAGTCTAGACCTTGAAAATGATATGAGTCAGGTCGAGCAATTTTTGACCAAGTTAAAATTGATTTACAATCAAACTAGAAAAGTAAGATAGGAGCATTCATGCAGTATTCAGAAATTATGATTCGCTACGGTGAGCTGTCAACCAAGGGCAAAAACCGTATGCGTTTCATCAATAAACTTCGCAATAATATTTCAGACGTTTTGTCTATCTATCCCCAAGTTAAGGTAAGGGCAGATCGTGACCGTGCCCACGCTTACCTCAATGGAGCAGATTACACGGCAGTTGCAGAATCACTCAAGCAAGTCTTTGGAATTCAAAACTTTTCCCCTGTCTATAAGGTTGAAAAATCTGTAGAAGTTCTGAAGTCTTCTGTCCAAGAGATTATGCAGGACATCTACAAGGAAGGCATGACCTTTAAGATTTCTAGCAAGCGTAGCGACCACAACTTTGAACTCGACAGTCGTGAACTCAACCAAATGCTTGGAGGAGCTGTTTTTGAAGCCATTCCAAATGTGCAAGCTCAAATGAAAAATCCTGATATCAATCTCCAAGTGGAGATTCGAGAAGAGGCAGCCTACCTTTCTTATGAAACTATTCGTGGGGCTGGTGGTTTGCCAGTTGGAACTTCAGGTAAAGGGATGCTTATGTTATCAGGAGGGATTGACTCACCTGTAGCAGGTTATCTTGCTTTGAAACGTGGAGTGGATATTGAGGCTGTTCACTTTGCCAGCCCACCTTACACGAGTCCCGGTGCCCTCAAGAAAGCGCAGGATTTGACCCGTAAATTGACCAAGTTTGGCGGCAATATCCAGTTTATCGAGGTGCCTTTCACTGAGATTCAAGAGGAAATCAAGGCTAAGGCGCCAGAAGCCTATCTCATGACCTTGACGCGTCGCTTTATGATGCGGATTACCGACCGTATTCGTGAGGTACGAAATGGTTTAGTTATCATCAATGGGGAAAGCCTAGGTCAAGTAGCCAGCCAAACCCTTGAAAGCATGCAGGCTATTAACGCTATGACCAACACTCCCATCATTCGTCCTGTGGTTACCATGGACAAGTTGGAAATCATTGACATCGCCCAGGAAATCGATACCTTTGACATTTCAATCCAACCGTTTGAAGACTGTTGTACCATTTTTGCGCCAGATCGTCCAAAGACCAATCCTAAGATTAAGAATGCGGAGCAGTATGAAAAACGGATGGATGTTGAAGCTTTGGTTGAGCGAGCAGTGGCTGGAATCATGATTACTGAGATTACACCGCAGGCTGAAAAAGATGAAGTGGATGACTTGATTGACAATCTGCTCTAATCAGAAAACACAAAAGAATAGCGAAAATCAGGAAAGAAAGTTAGTTTTTTATCTAAAAAATAGGTAAAAAACTAACTTTTTTTCTATAATTGTGATATAATAAAATAAAATTTTGAATATAGAGAGTTTTCTGACAATGAATCAATCCTACTTTTATTTAAAAATGAAAGAACACAAACTCAAGGTTCCTTATACAGGTAAAGAGCGCCGTGTACGTGTTCTTCTACCTAAAGATTATGAGAAAGACACGGACCGCTCCTATCCTGTTGTATACTTTCATGACGGGCAAAATGTTTTTTATAGCAAAGAATCCTTCATTGGCCATTCATGGAAGATTATCCCAGCCATCAAACGAAATCCCGATATCAGTCGCATGATTGTAGTTGCTATTGACAATGATGGCATGGGGCGGATGAATGAGTATGCGGCATGGAAGTTCCAAGAATCTCCTATCCCAGGGCAGCAGTTTGGCGGTAAGGGTGTGGAGTATGCTGAGTTTGTCATGGAGGTGGTCAAGCCTTTTATAGATGAAACCTATCGTACAAAAGCAGACCGCCAGCATACGGCTATGATTGGGTCTTCGCTAGGAGGCAATATTACCCAGTTTATCGGTTTGGAATACCAAGACCAAATTGGTTGCCTGGGCGTCTTTTCATCTGCAAACTGGCTCCACCAAGAAGCCTTTAACCGCTATATCGAGCGTCAGCAACTATCGCCTGACCAGCGTATCTTTATCTATGTGGGAACGGAAGAAGCGGATGATACAGATAAGACCTTGATGGCTGGCAATATCAAACAAGCCTATATCGACTCGTCGCTTCGCTATTACCATGATTTGATAGCAGGGGGAGTGCATCTGGATAATCTTGTGCTGAAAGTTCAGTCTGGTGCCATCCATAGTGAAATCCCTTGGTCGGAAAATCTACCCGATTGTCTGAGATTTTTTGCAGAAAAATGGTAAGTTAAGAAAGGAAAAAACGAAATGCATATTGAACATCTTAGCCACTGGAGTGGCCATCTCAACCGTGAAATGTACCTCAATCGTTATGGACATGCTGGTATTCCAGTTGTGGTCTTTGCTTCATCAGGTGGTAGTCACAATGAATACTATGATTTTGGCATGATTGATGCCTGTGCCTCTTTTATCGAGGAAGGTCGTGTCCAGTTCTTTACCCTATCTAGTGTAGACAGCGAGAGCTGGTTAGCTACTTGGAAAAATGCTCATGACCAGGCGGAAATGCACCGTGCCTACGAACGTTATGTGATTGAGGAGGCCATTCCTTTTATCAAGCACAAGACAGGTTGGTTTGATGGCATGATGACAACAGGTTGCTCTATGGGAGCCTATCATGCACTCAATTTCTTCCTCCAGCATCCAGATGTCTTTACCAAAGTAATTGCTCTCAGTGGTGTTTACGATGCACGTTTCTTTGTCGGCGATTATTACAATGACGATGCTATTTATCAAAACTCGCCAGTAGATTATATCTGGAATCAGAATGACGGCTGGTTTATTGACCGTTATCGTCAGGCAGAGATTGTGCTGTGTACGGGTCTTGGTGCCTGGGAACAAGATGGTCTACCATCTTTCTATAAGCTCAAAGAAGCCTTTGACCAGAAACAAATTCCAGCCTGGTTTGCTGAATGGGGACACGATGTCGCCCACGACTGGGAATGGTGGCGTAAACAAATGCCTTATTTCCTCGGTCATCTCTATTTATAAAAGGAGTTACCTATGAATTACCTTGTTATTTCTCCCTACTATCCCCAAAACTTTCAACAGTTTACGATTGAACTAGCTAATAAAGGCATCACTGTCTTGGGAATTGGTCAAGAGCCTTACGAGCAATTGGATGAGCCCTTACGCAATAGCTTGACCGAGTATTTTCGTGTTGATAATCTTGAGAACATAGACGAAGTCAAACGTGCAGTTGCTTTCCTTTTCTATAAACATGGCCCGATTGACCGCATCGAATCCCATAATGAATACTGGCTTGAGCTGGACGCAGCTCTCCGTGAACAATTCAATGTTTTTGGTGCTAAACCAGAGGATCTCAAAAAGACGAAATTTAAGTCTGAAATGAAGAAACTGTTCAAAAAAGCAGGTGTCCCCGTGGTACCTGGAGCTGTTATCAAGACGGAAGCAGATGTTGATCAAGCAGTGAACGAAATCGGTCTTCCAATGATTGCCAAACCTGACAATGGAGTTGGAGCAGCCGCGACCTTTAAGCTTGAAACAGAAGACGATGTCAATCACTTCAAGCAAGAATGGGACCATTCAACTATTTATTTCTTTGAGAAATTTGTCACGTCTAGTGAAATCTGTACCTTTGATGGTCTAGTGGATAAGGATGGAAAGATTGTCTTTTCAACAACCTTTGACTACGCCTATACACCGCTTGATCTCATGATTTACAAGATGGATAATTCTTATTACGTGCTCAAGGATATGGATCCTAAATTACGTAAATATGGTGAGGCAATTGTCAAAGAATTTGGTATGAAAGAACGTTTCTTCCATATTGAGTTCTTCCGTGAGGGGGACGATTACATTGCCATTGAGTACAATAACCGTCCTGCAGGTGGTTTCACCATTGATGTTTATAACTTTGCTCATTCCTTGGATCTCTATCGTGGATATGCAGCCATTGTCGCAGGAGAAGAGTTCCCAATGTCAGAGTTTGAACCTCAGTATTGTTTGGCTACTTCTCGCCGTGCAAATGCTCACTATGTTTATTCTGAGGAGGACTTGCTTGACAAATATAGTCAGCAGTTCAAGGTTAAAAAAATCATGCCAGCTGCCTTTGCGGAACTTCAAGGGGATTACCTTTATATGCTGACAACTCCGAGTCGACAAGAAATGGATCAGATGATTGCTGATTTCGGACAACGTCAAGAATAAGAACTATCGGATTAAGGAAATTCACTCCCTTAATCCTTTTGTTTTGTCTGATAAAAAATAAGAGCATCCTAACAAGGTAGCTATCATAAAACTTGTTCGATAACTATTTGAAGCAGGATTAGGTGGTCAGAAATTGAATTTTAACATTTCAATTTAGTCATAGTATTGTGTTTTCGTATCCGTAAATCAGCTAAAAGGATCCATGACGACACCTATACGATATAGTTTTCAAGATACTAAACAAGTCTATTAAAATATTCAGGTGACGCATAGATATAGTTAATTGAAGCTTTGTTTGAAATCTGATAAAATAATGATATTACTAAGTTTTAAAAACTAAAGAAAAGGGAAGATATGATTACAGGCGAATTAAAAAATAAAATCGATCAGTTGTGGGAAATTCTTTGGACAGAAGGAAATGCAAATCCTTTAACAAATATTGAACAGTTGACTTATCTCTTATTTATGAAAGATTTGGATAGTGTCGAGCTTGGACGTGAAAGTGATGCTGAATTTTTAGGGATTCCTTATGAGGGAGTTTTTCCAAAAGATAAACCTGAATACCGTTGGTCAACTTTTAAAAATATAGGAGATGCTCAGGAAGTTTATCGTTTAATGACTCAGGAGATTTTTCCGTTTATTAAAAATCTCAAGGGGGATACAGATGATACAGCCTTTTCACGATATATGCGAGAAGCTATTTTTCAAATAAATAAACCTGCTACGCTTCAAAAGGCAATTTCTATCTTAGATGCATTTCCAACTAGGGGATTAGATGTAGATTTTGATAATGACAAACAAAGTATTACTGATATCGGGGATAACTATGAATATCTGTTATCAAAATTGTCGACCGCAGGTAAAAATGGACAGTTTCGTACACCTCGTCACATCATCGATATGATGGTTGAATTGATGCAACCGACCATCAAAGATATCATCTCAGATCCCGCTATGGGTTCTGCTGGCTTCTTAGTATCTGCTAGCCGTTACTTAAAGCGTAAGAAATATGAATGGGAAACCAATACAGATAATATCAATCATTTTCATAATCAGATGTTTCATGGAAATGATACGGATACGACTATGTTGAGACTTGGGGCGATGAACATGATGCTACATGGAGTAGAAAATCCACAAATCAGTTACCTGGACTCGCTGTCTCAAGATAATGAAGAAGCCGATAAATATACCTTGGTTTTAGCAAATCCTCCTTTTAAGGGCTCACTTGACTACAATTCAACCTCTAATGACCTTCTTGCAACCGTAAAAACCAAAAAAACAGAATTACTCTTTCTTTCTCTTTTCTTGCGAACTTTAAAACCAGGTGGACGAGCAGCAGTTATCGTACCTGATGGTGTTCTTTTTGGTTCGTCTAAAGCTCATAAAGGAATTCGTCAGGAAATTGTAGAGAACCATAAGCTTGATGCTGTAATCTCAATGCCTAGTGGTGTTTTCAAGCCTTATGCTGGAGTTTCAACTGCCATTCTCATCTTTACAAAAACTGGCAATGGTGGTACTGACAAGGTCTGGTTTTACGATATGAAAGCGGATGGTTTAAGTTTGGATGATAAGCGACAACCGATTAGCGACAATGATATTCCAGATATTATCGAACGCTTTCATCATCTTGAAAAAGAAGCAGAACGTCAGAGAACGGATCAATCTTTCTTTGTTACAGTTGATGAGATAAAGGAAAATGATTATGATTTGTCTATCAATAAATATAAAGAGATTGAGTATGAAAAAGTTGAGTATGAACCAACAGAGGTCATCTTAAAGAAAATCAATGATTTAGAAAAAGAAATTCAAGCTGGCTTGGCTGAATTAGAAAAATTACTCAAGTAGGGAGGTGGCTGTATGAAAAAAGTGAAGTTGGGGGAAATCTTATCTCTAAAAAAAGGAAAGAAAGCCACTGTACTTGCTGAACAAACAACTCTAAGCCAACGTTATATTCAAATAGATGATTTAAGAAATAATAATAATTTAAAATTCACTGAAAGTTTAAATATGACTGAAGCACTCCCAGATGATATTCTGATAGCATGGGATGGTGCTAATGCAGGAACAGTTGGTTATGGGTTATCGGGAGCTGTTGGTAGTACAATTACGGTCTTAAAAAAGAATGAGCGATACAAAGAAAAAATTATATCAGATTACTTGGGAGTCTTTTTGGAAAGTAAATCGCAGTATTTACGAGATCATTCAACAGGGGCAACAATTCCTCATTTAAACAAGAATATATTACTTGATTTACAATTAGAATTGCTAGGTATCGAGGAACAAGAGAACATTATCTGTATTCTTAATACGATTAAAAGGCTTATTACTAAAAGAAAATTGCAGTTAGATGAACTAAACTTGCTCGTCAAATCCCGATTTAACGAGATGTTTGGGGATTTTTATACTACATTATTCCCCAAATATAAAATAGGTGAAAAATTTGAAGTTTCTAGTGGAAGTACACCATCAAGAGATAATAAATTATATTGGGATAGCGGAACGATTAATTGGGTAAAAACAACTGAGGTAATAAATAGAGAAATTACGGAAACTGAGGAAAAAATTACAAAATTTGCTTTAGAAAATACATCTCTTAAACTTTTTCCAGTTAATACAATATTAATTGCTATGTATGGTCAAGGACAAACAAGAGGAAGAAGTGCAATCCTCAAAGTTGAATCTACTAGCAACCAAGCATGTGGGGCTATATTTCCAAATAAAATAGACAATCCAGTTTTTATTTGGCATCAATTAATGCTAAGGTATAGCGAATTACGAGAACTTGGACGAGGAGGAAATCAACCTAATTTAAACGGTCAACTGATTAAAAATTTTGAACTGATTTTCCCCCCACTAGCCCTCCAAAATGAGTTCGCAGACTTTGTAGCCCAAGTCGACAAATCACAATTGGCAATCCAAAAATCTCTGGAAGAACTTGAAACTTTGAAGAAATCTCTGATGCAGGAGTATTTTGGCTGATATTCTGCCATTGTAATTACCGTAATGATTTGTTATAATACAATAAAGGAGGAAATCAGATGGTAGTAAAAACAAGAAAACAAGGAAATTCAATCACCATTACGATTCCAAGTGAATTTAATATTCCAAGTGGTGTTAAATACGAAGCGAAATTGTTACCAAGTGGTGAGATTATCTTTACTCCTGAAGAATTGGGGCAGCAGGTTTCTTATGTATCTGATGATGCCTTTGACTTAAATTTAGATAAAATATTTGACGAATACGACGATGTTTTCAAAGCTTTGGTGGAAAAATGACAATCTATCTGACAGAAAAGCAAATTGAAAAAATAAATGCTTTAGCAATTCAACGGTATTCTCCAAATGAGAAAATTCAAACAGTTAGTCCTTCTGCCTTAAATATGATTGTGAACTTACCAGAACAATTTGTCTTTGGGAAGCCTCTTTATCCAACAATTTTTGATAAAGCAACGATACTATTTGTCCAATTGATAAAGAAGCATGTTTTTGCTAATGCTAATAAAAGAACTGCTTTCTTCGTTTTGGTCAAATTTTTACAATTAAACGGCTATCGTTTTTCTGTAACGGTAGAAGAAGCAGTAAAAATGTGTGTAACCATCGCAGTAGAAGCTTTAACTGATGAAAAAATGACAAGCTACTCCAAATGGGTTTCTGAACATTCTGTTAGAGAAAAGGTCAAAAAGTAACCTAGTATGCTGGATTTGAATGAGCACAAGAAAATAAATGAACAGACAATATTAGAATTCTGTAATGCAGAAACTGATATTGTCTCTTTTTATTGATGAATAAGAAAGTGAGAAATTATGGAATCAAAAGTTACAATTATCATGCAAGAAATGTTACCTCTTTTAAATAATGAACAATTACTAGCGTTGAGAGAGAGTTTAGAACATCATCTAGTAGACGGAAAAAAGCAGCAGAAGTATTCGAATAATAACCTGTTGCAACTATTTATTACCGCCAAGCAGGTAGAGGGCTGTAGCTCAAAAACAATTCGTTATTACCAGAGGACGATTGAAAACTTGTTTAATGGTATTAAGGAGTCTGTGACACAACTCACAACAGATGATTTAAGGAGTTATTTAGCAAATTACCAGTCTGAAAAGGATTGTAGTAAGGCGAATTTAGACAATATTAGGCGTATATTGTCTTCTTTTTTTGCTTGGCTTGAGCAAGAGGAATATATCATTAAAAATCCCATTCGACGGATAAAGAAAATTAAGACTGAGCAAAATGTGAAGGAAACTTATACTGATGAACATTTGGAAATTATGCGCGATAACTGTGAAAATTTGAGAGATTTGGCAATAATAGACCTACTAGCATCGACAGGTATGCGTGTAGGGGAGCTTGTACAGTTGAATCGTTCAGATATTGATTTTGAAAACAGAGAGTGTGTTGTCTTTGGTAAAGGAAAGAAGGAGAGACCAGTATATTTTGACGCTCGTACGAAAATTCATTTAAGAAACTATCTTAACGACAGAAAAGATAGTCACCCTGCTCTTTTTGTAACGTTAGTTGGAAAAGTCCAGAGGCTTGGAATTGCTGGTGTAGAGATTCGCTTAAGAAAGTTAGGAGACAAACTCGGTATACAAAAGGTTCACCCACATAAGTTCAGAAGAACTTTAGCGACTAAGGCAATTGATAAAGGTATGCCTATCGAGCAAGTCCAAAAACTGCTAGGTCATAGCAAGATTGACACAACCCTGGCCTATGCCATGGTCAATCAAAATAATGTCAAGCATTCACACCAAAAATTCATCTCTTAAAAGCAAATCCCGATATTCCGAGGAGGTGGTTGCATGAAGAAAGTGAAATTAGGGCAAGTGGCTACTTTTATCAATGGCTATGCTTTTAAACCTCAAGATTGGTCATCTGAAGGGAAAGAGATTATCAGAATACAGAATCTGACTAAAACTTCAAAAGGGATAAATTATTATTCGGGTACGATTGATAAAAAATACATTGTTGAAGCTGGTGATATCCTTATTTCGTGGTCGGGTACATTAGGGATTTTTCAGTGGTGTGGAAGATCCGCAGTGTTAAATCAGCACATTTTTAAAGTGGTTTTTGATAAGATAGATATAGATAAATCGTATTTTAAATATGTTGTTGAAAAAGGTTTACAAGATGCTGTAAAACATACTCATGGTTCCACAATGAAACATTTAACTAAAAAATATTTTGATAATATTATGGTTCCATATACAAATTTGGGAGAGCAACAAAAAATTGCAAGTGAGCTGGATTTGTTAAGCAAGCTGATTTTAAGGAGACAAGAACAACTTGAAGAGCTTAATCTACTTGTAAAATCCCGATTTAACGAGATGTTTGGGGATCCTTTAAATAATAACAAGAAATTTGCAGTAAAAACGGGACAACAGTGTTTTAAATTTTCAAGTGGAAAATTTCTTGATAAACATGATAGAGTTTTTGAAGGTTATCCTGCCTATGGTGGAAATGGCATTGCTTGGAAAAGTCGAAAATATTTAATTGATAATCCTACTATCATCATTGGTCGTGTAGGTGCATATTGCGGTAATGTAAGAACTACCTACGGTAAGGTATGGATAAGTGATAATGCTATATATATAAAAGAATTTAAGAATTCCGATTTTAATCTTGTATTTTTATTAGAATTAATGAAAGTAATTGATTTTAGTAAATTTGCTGATTTCTCAGGTCAACCAAAGATAACTCAAAAACCATTAGAAAATCAGAAATATATTCTCCCCCCTCTTTCCCTCCAAAATGAGTTCGCAGACTTTGTAGCCCAGGTCGACAAATCACAATTTGCTTGTGAGATAGCTATAAAAGTGTGGAGAAATAGCTTGAAATTTAGTATAATATAGCTAAACTATTTGTTTAAAGTGAGAAAAAAATGGGAAATTTTAGCTTTCTTTTAAAAAATGACGAATATGAATCTTTTTCAAAACCTTGCATTGAAGCTGAGAATATGATTGCTACATCAACTGTGGCTACTGCCTTTATGGCGCGTCGTGCTTTAGAGCAGGCTGTCCATTGGATATATAGTCACGATTCATATTTAGAAGCTCCCTATCGTGCTACTCTATCTTCTTTAGTATGGGATGATGATTTTAGGGATATCGTAGATTCTGAACTCCACAAGCAGATAGTTCTGTTGATTCGGTGGGGAAACCATGCTGCTCATGGTGGTGAAATTAAGGAACGAGAAGCTATTTTAGCTTTGCATCATTTGTATCAGTTTGTTAATTTTATCGATTATTGTTACAGCAATGAGTTTGTGGAGCGTTATTTTGATGAGAAGTGCTTACCACTTTCAGCAAACATCAAATACCGAGAAACTCCACAATCTATGATAAAGTTACAAGACAGTTTACCAGAACTGCCTGATTTTCATGAACAGATGGCTGCTCAGTCCGTAGAAGTTCAAGAGACTTATACTGAAAAACGTGAGACTGCAGCGCAACGGCAAGATGTGCCTTTCCATATTGATCAATTATCTGAGGCAGAGACAAGAAAGCTCTTTATTGATATCGATCTCCGTCTAGCAGGATGGATATTTGAAGAAAACTGTCGTGTTGAGATAGCTGTTGATGGTCTCAAGCACGGTTCAGGAATTGGTTACTGTGACTATGTACTTTATGGTAAAAATGGGAAAATTTTAGCGATTGTGGAGGCTAAAAAAGCCTCTGTCAATCCAGAAGTAGGGGAAGTACAGGTCAAAGAATATGCTGAAGCTCTGGAGAAATATATCGGCTATCAGCCAATTTGCTTTATTACAAATGGCTTGAAGCACTATATACTTGATGGTCCAAACCGCCGCCAGATTGCAGGCTTTTACTCTCAAGAAGAATTGCAATTAGTGATGGATAGACGTCATCTTCAAAAACCACTTGAGGATATTTCTAGTAAAATTAGGGACGATATTTCCGGGCGTCACTACCAAAAACATGCGATTGCAAGCGTTTGTGAAGCTTTCTCTAATCATCGTAGACAGGCACTTTTGGTTATGGCAACTGGGGCTGGGAAAACTCGTACAGCAGTTTCTCTAGTTGATATCTTATCACGTCATAACTGGGTAAAAAACGTTCTCTTCTTAGCCGATAGAACTTCCTTGGTTAAGCAAGCCTATGATTCGTTTAGGAAATTACTCCCAGATCTTTCCGTTTGTAACTTCTTAGAAGATAAAGAAGGAGCTCAATCAAGTCGCATGGTCTTTTCAACTTATCCGACTATGATTGGAGCGATTAGTGGTCAAGAAGAAGTAAATCAACGTCCTTTCACTGTTGGGCATTTTGACCTTATCATAATTGACGAATCTCACCGTTCTATTTATCAGAAATACAAGTCCATTTTTGATTATTTTGATGCAAGGATTGTAGGCTTAACAGCTACTCCGCGTCAAGATTTAGATAAAAACACCTATGGATTCTTTAATTTGGAGAATGGTGTTCCAACATATGCATATGATTTGGAAGAGGCTGTTAAAGACGGATATTTAGTAGCCTATCATTCTATCGAAACCAAACTGAAACTACCTACGGATGGTCTACATTATGATGATTTGTCCGAAGAAGAAAAGGAACATTTTGATAGCAAATTTGAAGACGATAGCTGTGAAAAAGATATTGATGGGAGTGTGTTTAATTCCTTTATTTTCAATAAAAGTACAGTAGAAATTGTTTTAAATGAACTCATGACAAGAGGAATTCAGACAGCCTCGGGTGATGAAATTGGTAAAACTATTATTTTTGCTAAAAATCATGATCATGCGGAATATATCAGAGGTATTTTTAACAACCGCTATCCTGAAAAAGAGAGCGACTATGCTCAGGTGATTGATTATAGTATTAAGCATTATCAGACCTTGATTGATGATTTTAAAATTAAGGAGAAGTATCCTCAAATTGCGATTTCTGTCGATATGTTAGATACAGGTATTGATGTACCAGAGGTTGTTAATTTAGTCTTCTTCAAGAAAGTACGCTCTAAAACTAAGTTTTGGCAGATGATTGGTCGAGGAACCCGTCTATGTAAAGATTTATTTGGACCTGAGCAGGATAAGGAAAACTTCTTGGTATTTGATTATGGGGACAATTTTGATTATTTTCGTGCAGATCCAAGAGATGGAGAGGGGCGTCACATTGTTTCGTTGAGTCAGCGTTTATTTAATATCAAAGTGGACTTGATTCGAGAACTTCAGGGACTCCAATACCAAGAAGATCAGTTTGCTAGAGCATACCGTCAGGAGCTTGTTTCAGAACTTCAAGGTCGTATAGAGAGCTTAAATGAGTTGGACTTCAGGGTTCGTATGGTTTTAGATACAGTTTATAGCTATAGGAAATTGGAAAGTTGGCAGAATCTAACTGCTGTTACAAGTGAGACCATTCAAAAAAATCTCTCTCCGCTTTTATTTGATGAAGATAAAGAAGATGAGATGGCGAGGAGATTTGATCTGTGCTTGCTTCATATTCAGTTGGGGCAACTGACAGCTAAATCTTCCGCTGTTCATATTTCCCAAGTGATGAAGACGGCTAGAGCTCTTTCTGCTATTGGTAATATTCCGCAGGTTTTTGAGCAGGCTGAAATTATCAGGAAAGTACAGGAGCCTGAATTTTGGAAAGAAGTTAGCTTGTCTGATTTGGAAAAAATTCGTCTTGCTATTCGAGATTTATTACAGTTTTTGGATAAAACAGACCGTAAACCCTACTATGTTAACTTTGAAGATCGTATACTCTCTACTGTTCACGAGACCACAGCATTTTTGCAGGTCAACGATCTTCGATCTTATAATGAAAAAGTTGAGCATTATTTGAAAACTCATCTGGATGAGGAGTCCATTTCTAAGCTATACCATAATAAAAAGTTGACATCTGATGATATGCTTGCACTTGAAAAATTGCTCTGGGAAAAATTAGGTAGTAAAGCAGACTACCAACATCATTATGAAAATAAGGCAATTCCGAGATTGGTGCGTGAGATTATTGGCTTAGATAGAAAGTCTGCTAATCGTATTTTTTCTAAATTTTTGTCGGATGAGAATCTTAATGCTAGGCAGATTTCATTTGTGAAATTGATTGTAGACTACATTGTAGAAAATGGTTGCTTAGAGATGAAAGTGTTAACGCAAGAGCCGTTTAAATCTCATGGATCTGTTCAGCTACTCTTTCAACACCAACTACCAGTACTTCGTAATATTGTTCAAACCATTGAACTTATCAATAATCGAGCTGGAGAAGTGGCTTAAATTCTAAAGTGATTGCCATGCTGAGACTCATTTAAAATTAAAAAGAGTAGAAATTTATGTTATATATGAGAAGTTTTATTAGGAAGAATGTCATCGTTTTCCTAGAATACAGTATCAGTTGTTAAGTGGCTGATAAATTTCAAAGTAGATACTTGTACCACGATGTTTGTTGATCGAGTTATTAACAAAAGAGCTACTTTGATTTTAAAGAAATAGAAAACAAAAAGCCGAGCAAGAATTCAATTGCAGGAGAAAATGAAGGAATACTCAATGAAAATCAAAGATCAAACTAGGAAACTAGTTGCAGGCTGCTCAAAATACTGTTTTGAGGTTGTAGATAAGACTGACGAAGTCAGTAACCATACCCACGGCAAGGCGATGTTGACGGAGATTGAAGAGATTTTCGAAGAGTATAAATCTTCCTAGGATAAAGCAAAACGCATAGTATCAAGGGTTTTCAACACTTGATACTATGCGTTTTCTGATGTTAAAGACTTTCTACCAGGTTTTTTTAAAGCATAATTGTTAGTTGTAGTCATTTATTATTCTTCAAAGAAAAATGGTGGGGCGAATTTTTTCAGTTCTTCAAAGCACTTTTGAGCAGCATCTGTATCTTCACAGATGATAAGGCAAACATCATCACCACAAAGGGTTGCGATAATATATTGGAAATCAAGAGCATCAATAATTGTCGCGAACGATTGTGCTAGACCAGGAAGAGTTTTGAGTAGGACTTGGTGCTGAATAGGTCGCAACATGATGAGGGCATCTTCCATATAGTTTTCCAAACGTTTTTCCCATTTTGAGATGGAACCATTATTAAGAACATAATAAGCGTTATCTTCTTCGCGGACTTTTGACAGGTTCATATTTTTGATGTCGCGTGAGAGAGTTGCCTGGGTAACTTGAATGTCGTTATCAGCAAGAAGGGCTTGCAACTCAGCCTGTGTATGAATCTTGTTTTTTGCAACAAGAGCGCGTATGAGTTGGTGGCGGTGTTCAGATTTATTCATAATAATTTAACTCCTTTTTTAGTAAGGTATTGTAAGTGTGGACTGAGCGAGGTCGACAGTCAAGTGGTAGTCGGTATTGTCACGGATTGTGATTTCAAAGTCAGTAGTATAGAGGACTAAACGAAGAGTATCTCCTTCTTTTAGCTTATAAATAGTTGGTTGCAGTTCAAATTGCACATCCATCCATTCATCTGCAGTAATATCCTCTACTAACAGTAGATCAGTTCTATTTTGTAAATTAAGGTAGCCTTTTGTCACGACTCGTTGTGCATCTGGCCTAAATGGTAATTCACAGAGATTTTCCAACATGTGGTAGCGTCCATTATCAATGGTTTTAGCACTTAAAATAGCTGGATAAGGTTGTAGGTATTTCTTTTGACCAAGTTCCAGTAGTTGAGCAGATAAGAACCCCTTGTTTGTGCTGGATTTGATACGAAGATTAAGCTGAGCGCGACCGTTCAGGTGGAGATCTTTAGTCACAGGCAGGTCAATAGTAATCTGATTGGCTTTCCCTTGATAGAGTTCCGTATTGAAGGTCTGGTAGGTCTTACCATAACGCTCAAAATCCTTATCTGGGTACTGGTTTTGAATAGCTTGCTCTTCTTGCCCAAGTGAGAAGGTTTCAAAGTTTTCTTGCCCACCGAAGTTATCAAGTGATAGCCAAGTCTGTGGAGCTGTATTGTCCTGCCAGATAAGAGTAGGAAGTTGGAAATCTGTATCTTGTCCCAGTAATTTTTTAGTCAATAAGGCATTCATGGCTTCACGGAAATCAATGGACTGCCAGTTATTCATATAAACATGGGCACCATTATGGAAAAAGAGGTGCTTGTTTATATGATTAGGAAGGGCATGGAACATCTGGTAAACATGAAGTGGTTTGACATTCCAATCCTGTGAACCGTGGGTAAAGACAACCTCTGCTTTTACATTATGGGCATTGAGCAGATAGTTGCGATCATGCCAAAACTGGTTATAGTCGCCGGTCTTGCGATCTAGTTGTTCCTTTACTTTTTCTAAGTCAGCTTGGTGAGCTTCATTGCCACGGATATAGTCGCCAGCCAAGAGATTACGAGAATAGGTTAACTCAGCAAGGGAGTCAAAGTCCTCACCGGGATAACCGCCTGGACTAGTTACCAGACCGTTTTCACGGTAGTAGTTGTACCATGAAGAAATGCCAGCCTCAGCAATGATTACTTCTAAACCATCGACGCCTGTAGTCGCAAGCCCATTGGACATAGTTCCAAGATAGGAAAGTCCAGTTGTGGCAACTTTTCCGTTTGACCAGTCAGCTTTGACTTGACGTTGGCGCGTGTGGTCAGTAAAGGCACGGCAACGGCCATTAAGCCAATCGATGACATTTTTATAAGCCTCGATTTGCTGGTAGTCTCCATTAGTCATGAAACCAGTAGAGTCTTTGGTACCAATACCTGACACATAGAGATTGGCAAAACCTCGTGGAAGGAAATAGTCATTAAGAGTATAGCTAGAGTTGATGTGGCTTAGCTTTTCCTCAGCTTCCGACACAAGCTCAGCTTGGCCTTGGGGTTGGACGAGATTGAGTTGAGGTTCCTCTAGTTCAATCTTATGAGCAGGCTTTACCTCAAGCTCGCCCTCCATCTTGTAGAGAGCCTTATCGCTTGCCTTGTCATTTGTTCCCTGATGATAAGGGCTGGCTGTCATGATGGCAGGGATTTTTCCATCAAAACGAGGACGAATAATGCTGACCTTGACTAAGTCTGGAAGACCTTTTTGGTCAGTATCGACACGAGACTCAACGTAAACGACTTCACGAATGACATCATGGCTGGAAAAAGTTGCTAAACTTTTGCCGTTAAAGTAGTGATAGTCATTATCCTCAGAGATAAGACCGTCGCTTACCAGTTGATGAATCAGGGTATTCCCTTTTTTGGTGCGAGTATTGAGTAACTGATAGAGATTTTCAATCAAGTCATCGTATACAATAGGAAATCCAGTCTCTTTACGAAAAGCTTCACTGTCTTCGAAGTCAACCAAATAAGAAAAGCCTAAAAGTTGAAAAGTAACAGTATAAAAAATATCTGCTGTCAAGTCTTTATCAGATTTGAAAAAAGTTAATATGTTAGTTTCTTTGTCTATAGCCAAGCAGGAGAGTGGATAGTCGGTGTTCTCATAAGTGAAAAAGAAGCGACGTAAAAAAGTTTCCAGTAATTCCTTGGGATTGGCTGTGTTTTGTAAATCAAAGCCACATTTTTTTAGTTCAGATAAGATATTTTCTTTTGGAAAAGTGATATAACTATATTGATTAAAACGCATAGAACCTCCATATAGAATGATAGTTAAGGTTATTATATCAAAAAAAAAGCAGAAAGGGAATTGTTAACTGCAAAAGGAAATAATCCAATAAAAATGAATAAAGTGCTAAATTCAATATAGAGAACAGTGTAATAATAGACGTAATGGGTATAATATAAAAATTCTAGGAGATTTATATTGTATGTTTTCTATTTTATATATAATATAGTATAAATATAAAAAATAATGACAAAAACACAAATGAATAAAAAGTAAATTAGTACGCTGATGAAATTTTTCTCAAGAGAAGCCTTTTATAGGTGAAAATGGTATAATATAGTGAGAAGGATAGAGGAGAAGTGTAAATTGATCGCACAACTAGATACAAAAACAGTCTATAGTTTTATGGAGAGTGTCATTTCAATCACCAAGTATGTGAGAGCAGCTAAAGAATTCGGCTACACTCATCTGGCTATAATGGATATTGATAATCTTTATGGTGCTTTTGACTTTCTAGAGGTTACAAAAAAATATGGCATTCATCCTTTATTAGGGCTTGAAATGACTGTATTTGTGGATGCTCAGGAAGTGAATCTGCGCTTTTTAGCTCTATCTAGTGTGGGCTATCAGCAGTTGATGAAGCTTTCAACAGCCAAGATGCAGGGGGAGAAAACTTGGTCAGTCCTGTCTCAGTACCTAGAGGATATCGCGGTAATTGTGCCTTATTTTGAAGAGCTTGAATCACTAAATCTAGGCTGTGATTACTATATAGGGGTTTATCCGGAAACACTGGTAAGCGAATTTTATCGTCCTATCTTACCCCTCTATCGGGTCAATGTCTTTGAAAGTAGGGATAGAGAAGTTCTGCAAGTCTTAACAGCAATTAAAGAAAACCTACCGCTCAGAGAAGTTCCCTTGCGTTCACGACAAGATGTCTTTATATCAGCAAATTCTTTAGAGAAATTATTCCTAGAACGATTTCCGCAAGCCTTGGAAAACTTAGAAAAGCTTATTTCAGGTATTTCTTACGATTTGGATACTAGTTTGAAACTGCCTCGTTTTAACCCAGCTAGACCAGCAGTAGAAGAGTTGAGAGAACGTGCTGAGCTTGGGCTTGCCCAGAAGGGATTGTCTAGTAAAGAATATCAAGATCGACTAGACCAAGAATTGGCTGTTATTCATGATATGGGTTTTGATGATTATTTCTTGGTTGTCTGGGATTTGCTGCGTTTTGGACGCTTGAATGGTTATTATATGGGCATGGGACGGGGTTCCGCAGTTGGTAGCTTGGTTTCCTATGCCTTGGACATTACAGGAATTGACCCAGTAGAGAAAAATCTGATTTTTGAACGTTTCCTCAATCGTGAACGCTATACCATGCCTGATATTGATATTGATATTCCTGATATTTATCGTCCAGATTTTATCAGGTATGTTGGCAATAAATACGGTAGTAAACATGCGGCGCAAATCGTTACTTTTTCTACCTTTGGCGCCAAGCAGGCCTTGCGAGATGTTTTGAAACGCTATGGTGTGCCCGAGTATGAATTATCTGCAATTACCAAGAAAATCAGTTTTCGGGACAATCTTAAGTCGGCCTATGAGGGCAATCTCCAGTTTCGTCAGCAAATCAATAGTAAGTTAGAATACCAAAAAGCCTTTGACATTGCCTGCAAGATTGAGGGCTATCCAAGACAAACCTCTGTCCATGCAGCTGGTGTTGTAATCAGTGACCAAGATTTGACCAACTACATTCCTCTAAAGCATGGTGATGAAATTCCACTGACTCAGTATGATGCTCATGGAGTTGAAGCTAGTGGGCTTTTGAAAATGGACTTTCTGGGACTACGAAATTTGACCTTTGTCCAGAAAATGCAAGAATTGCTTGCTGAAACAGAAGATATTCATCTGAAAATAGAAGAAATAGATTTGGAAGACAACGAAACGTTAGCTTTATTTGCCTCTGGAAATACAAAAGGTATCTTTCAATTTGAGCAACCGGGTGCCATTCGCTTGCTCAAGCGTGTCCAACCAGTTTGTTTTGAAGATGTCGTAGCAACTACTTCCCTAAATCGACCAGGTGCTAGTGACTACATCAATAATTTTGTGGCAAGAAAGCATGGGCAGGAAGAAGTGACTGTTCTGGATCCAGTACTGGAGGATATTTTGGCTCCAACCTATGGTATCATGCTCTATCAGGAGCAGGTTATGCAGGTTGCTCAGCGATTTGCTGGATTTAGTCTTGGGAAAGCCGATATTTTGCGTCGGGCTATGGGGAAAAAGGATGCCTCTGCCATGCATGAGATGAGGGCTTCCTTTATTCAAGGTTCATTAGAAGCTGGTCATACTGTGGAAAAGGCAGAGCAGGTCTTTGATGTCATGGAGAAGTTTGCAGGTTATGGTTTTAACCGATCTCATGCCTATGCATACTCAGCCTTGGCTTTCCAGTTGGCTTATTTCAAAACGCATTATCCAGCCATTTTTTATCAGGTCATGTTGAATTCTGCCAACAGTGATTACTTAACAGATGCCTTAGAAGCAGGCTTTGAAGTGGCGCCTCTGTCCATCAACACCATTCCCTATCACGATAAAATTGCGAACAAGTCCATCTATCTGGGATTGAAATCGATTAAGGGAGTCAGCAAGGATCTGGCTCTATGGATTCTTGAAAACAGACCCTATTCTAACATTGAAGATTTTATAGCTAAATTACCTGAAAATTATTTGAAACTTCCTCTGCTAGAACCTTTGGTAAAAGTTGGTCTTTTCGATTTATTTGAAAAAAATCGTCAAAAAGTATTCAATAATTTAGTTAATCTATTTGAATTTGTGAAAGAGTTAGGAAGTTTGTTTGGAGATACTATTTATAGTTGGCAGGAATCGGAAGATTGGACAGAGCAAGAAAAATTCTATATGGAACAAGAGCTTTTAGGGATAGGTGTTAGCAAACATCCCCTACAAACTATCGCAAGTAAAGCTATTTACCCGATTACCCCAATCGGAAATTTATCAGAAAATAGCTACGCTATTATTTTGGTTGAAGTTCAGAAAATAAAAGTAATTCGTACCAAAAAGGGCGAAAACATGGCTTTCTTACAGGTAGATGATAGTAAAAAAAAATTGGATGTTACTCTCTTTTCAGACTTATATCGTCAGATTGGGCAGGAAATAAAAGAGGGAGCCTTCTACTATATAAAAGGAAAAATCCAGTCACGTGATGGCCGTCTGCAAATGATTGCACAAGAAATAAGAGAAGCAGTTGCTGAACGCTTTTGGATACAGGTGAAAAATCATAAATCGGATCAAGAAATTTCACGTATTTTAGACCAATATAAAGGCCAAATCCCAGTCATCATCAGGTATGAAGAGGAACAGAAAACAATCGTTTCTTCCCATCATTTTGTAGCTAAATCCAATGAATTAGAAGCGAAGTTGAATGAAATCGTTATGAAAACGATTTATCGCTAAAAATACGGAAAATAGAAGAATTTTAAAATCAAATGTGGTATAATCAAGAAGAATGTTAAAAGAAAAAGGAGCATAAACCAATATGAAACGTATTGCTGTTTTGACTAGTGGTGGAGACGCCCCTGGTATGAACGCTGCTATCCGTGCAGTTGTTCGTCAAGCAATTTCAGAAGGAATGGAAGTGTTTGGTATCTATGACGGATATGCTGGTATGGTTGCCGGTGAAATTCATCCCTTAAATGCGGCTTCAGTAGGAAACATCATTTCTCGTGGTGGTACTTTCCTTCACTCAGCTCGTTACCCAGAGTTCGCTCAACTTGAAGGGCAACTTAAAGGGATTGAGCAATTGAAAAAACACGGCATTGAAGGTGTAGTTGTTATCGGTGGTGACGGATCTTACCACGGTGCTATGCGTTTGACTGAGCATGGTTTCCCAGCTATCGGTCTTCCAGGTACAATTGATAACGATATCGTTGGTACTGACTTCACAATCGGTTTTGACACAGCGGTTACGACTGCTATGGACGCTATCGATAAGATTCGTGATACATCATTAAGTCACCGTCGTACTTTTGTCATCGAAGTTATGGGGCGTAACGCTGGTGATATCGCTCTTTGGGCGGGTATCGCAACTGGTGCTGATGAAATTATTATCCCTGAAGAAGACTTCAAAATTGAAGATATCGTAGCAAGCATCAAAGCTGGCTATGAATGTGGTAAAAGACACAATATCATCGTTTTGGCAGAGGGTGTTATGTCAGCAGATGAATTTGCTCAAAAACTGAAAGAAGCAGGAGATACGACCGATCTTCGTGTGACAGAACTTGGACATATTCAACGTGGTGGTTCTCCAACTGCGCGTGACCGTGTATTGGCGTCACGTATGGGTGCCCATGCCGTTAAACTTCTTAAAAAAGGTATCGGTGGTGTTGCGGTAGGTATTCGTAACGAAAAAATGGTTGAAAATCCAATTCTTGGTACTGCAGAAGAAGGAGCATTGTTTAGTTTGGCAGCAGACGGTAAGATTATTGTAAATAATCCACACAAAGCTGATCTTGACCTGTCACAATTGAACAATTGCTTGTCATAATTCATAATTTAGTTAATAAGACCAAAAGGTCATATATATAAAGGAGTCACAAAAAATCATGAACAAACGTGTAAAAATCGTTGCAACTTTGGGTCCTGCGGTAGAAATCCGTGGTGGTAAAAAATTCGGTGATGACGGATACTGGGGTGAAAAACTTGATGTTGAAGCTTCAGCTAAAAACATTGCTAAATTGATTGAAGCTGGTGCTAACACATTCCGTTTCAACTTCTCACACGGTGACCACCAAGAACAAGGTGAGCGTATGGCAACTGTTAAACTTGCTGAAAAACTTGCAGGTAAAAAAGTTGGTTTCCTTCTTGATACAAAAGGACCTGAAATCCGTACAGAATTGTTCGAAGGTGAAGCTAAAGAATATTCATACAAAACTGGTGAAAAAATCCGTGTTGCAACTAAACAAGGAATCAAATCAACTCGTGAAGTGATTGCATTGAACGTTGCTGGTGCTCTTGATATCTATGATGATGTTGAAGTTGGTCGTCAAGTGTTGGTTGACGATGGTAAACTTGGTCTTCGTGTGGTTGCTAAAGATGACGCAACTCGTGAGTTTGAAGTTGAAGTTGAAAATGATGGCGTAATTGCTAAACAAAAAGGTGTGAACATTCCTAACACTAAAATTCCTTTCCCAGCTCTTGCTGAACGCGATAACGACGATATCCGTTTCGGTCTTGAACAAGGTATCAACTTCATCGCGATTTCATTCGTACGTACTGCAAAAGACGTGAACGAAGTTCGTGCAATCTGTGAAGAAACTGGAAACGGACACGTTCAATTGTTCGCTAAAATCGAAAACCAACAAGGTATCGATAACTTGGATGAAATCATCGAAGCTGCTGATGGTATCATGATCGCTCGTGGTGACATGGGTATCGAAGTACCATTCGAAATGGTTCCAGTTTACCAAAAAATGATCATCACTAAAGTCAATGCTGCAGGTAAAGTTGTTATCACTGCAACAAACATGCTTGAAACAATGACTGAAAAACCACGTGCAACTCGTTCAGAAGTATCAGACGTATTTAACGCTGTTATCGACGGAACTGACGCAACAATGCTTTCAGGTGAGTCTGCAAACGGTAAATACCCACTCGAGTCAGTAACTACAATGGCTACAATCGACAAGAACGCTCAAACTCTTCTTAATGAATACGGACGTTTGGATTCAGATTCATTTGAGCGTAACTCTAAGACAGAAGTAATGGCTTCAGCTGTTAAAGATGCTACTAACTCAATGGACATTAAATTGGTTGTAACTCTTACTAAGACAGGTCACACTGCACGTTTGATTTCTAAATATCGTCCAAATGCTGACATCTTGGCATTGACATTTGATGAATTGACAGAACGTGGCTTGATGTTGAACTGGGGTGTTATCCCAATGTTGACAGATGCTCCATCTTCAACTGACGATATGTTTGAAATCGCTGAACGTAAAGCGGTAGAAGCAGGTCTCGTTGAGTCAGGCGATGATATCGTTATCGTTGCTGGTGTACCAGTAGGAGAAGCTGTTCGTACAAATACAATGCGTATCCGCACAGTACGTTAAGAAAAATATAAAAACCTATCATATCCAGCTTTAGAGCTTGTGTGATAGGCTTTTTTTGTATAGAGGGTAAGAAAGAGGCAAAACTTTCATAATGGATTGATACTCTTCGAAAATCTCTTCAAACCACGTCAGCGTCGCCTTGCCGTATATATGTGACTGACTTTGTCAGTCTTATCTACAACCT
>NZ_VMLJ01000018.1:0-13838 GCF_013276615.1 Streptococcus sp. 1621 | reverse complement strand
TTTTCATTGAGTATGAAATAAGATATGCACAAATTGATTAGGAAAGTCAAATGAATTTCTACAAATGTTTTAGCAATCGTAATGTACTTGTCTAGATTCGATCTGATATATTTTTGATTTAATGATATGGTATTTAAAACCTCCAAAGCAGCTTGCTCCATTCTTTTACTTACGTGAGTGCAGATATTATTTATTGTTTTAGCGTCTTTGTGTTCCACTCTAACCACTATAGCTAGTGTACTAAGGAGTGTGTGCCTGAAAATATGGGAACTAAGGGGCTGATTTATCGGTTTCGCTAGTTTAGTATTTGCCTTTTGAAAAGTGATCTTAAATGCCTTTCTCTAAATTGACATATCACTATTGTTTCACAAAATCTAATCTGCTTTAGCTCACTTATTCTTTTTTTGAAATGTAGAATGAACTTTTTCGAATCTTTTAAAATCTGTTTGTTTTATATCGCCATTCTCCCCCTTTTTTAATTCTCCCTATACAGCCTGACAACTTTCCCGATGGTACGAATATGGGTGCTTTCGTCTAGGTGGATGTCGGGGTATTCGGGATTGAGTTTTTTGAGGTAGCCTTGGCGGAGTTTCTTGACATAGTTAGCACCGTCTACTTGGAAGATGCCGATGGTATTATAGTCAATCTGTGGGGGATTCTTGATAAATAGGTAGTCGCCGTTTCTTATATTTGGCTCCATGGATCTGCTGACGACATAAGCGATTGCGTCGTAGTCGTCTGGGATTTCATCCTCATAGAATAGAAACTCCATATCTAAATCGTCGTCCTGCATCGAGTGGCCACCTGCAGAGATAAACTAACTAACACGAGAGTAAGTAGTCTGTCTGTAGTCGTCCAGTCTGATGATTTTTACGATACTTCGTTTTTCTGCTCATACAGTTGCCTCTCGGCATAGGTCAGGACTTTACCTTGTCTGGGTGGTGCCAGTTGATCGTAGATAGATTGGATATCGCTAGGAGAATCCTTTTGAACTGGAGGAAAGAGGGCATCAATCAAGCTACTGAATACTTTAGCTAAGTCAAATATAGTATTTTTCTTAGTAGACCTAACCTTTTTTCATAATCTCCAATGGCGTTTTTATTTATACCTATCTTAGTACCCAATTATTATTGAGTCCAACTATTTACTAGTCTATATTGTTTTATTTTTAGCCTGTAACAATCGCCATCTCTTCTTTATCCACGAATAAAACCGCTTTCTGTTTTTATAAGTAAACCATCACACGAAATCCAAGAAAATGAAAACTTTGTTGTGTTTTCATAAAAAATTTGTTGACAGAGCACGAAACGCCTACTATAATTA
This sequence comes from Streptococcus sp. 1621, assembly GCF_013276615.1. Taxonomy (NCBI): domain Bacteria; kingdom Bacillati; phylum Bacillota; class Bacilli; order Lactobacillales; family Streptococcaceae; genus Streptococcus; species Streptococcus sp. 1621. Next base: position 12,515 of record NZ_VMLJ01000018.1, on the reverse strand, counting down.
AATCAAGTTTAAGGAAATAACAAAAAAACAAATCAGAGAGAAAGACGATGAACATATTAAATGAGAAAGTAATCAATATCTGTAAAGCAGTAGTTAAAGAAACTTTAATCCAAGACATTTAGGAGAAAAAGATGAAGAAATCAAGAAAATTAGCTACACTAGGAATCTGTTCAATCTTGTTTTTAGGCTTGGCTGCTTGTCAACAAGATGCTACAATTTCGAATGGGACGAGTCAAAGGCAAAGTAGTTCAACGAAAGTGCCATGGAAAGCTTCATACACCAACCTAAACAATCAGGTAAGTACAGAAGAGGTCAAATCTCTCTTATCAGCCCATTTGGATCCAAAAAGTGTTGATACCTTTTTTAATCTCGTTAATGATTACAATACCATTGTCGGATCAACTGGCTTATCAGGAGATTTCACTTCCTTTACTCACACCGAATACGATGTTGAAAAAATCAGTCATCTCTGGAATCAAAAGAAGGGTGATTTTGTTGGAACCAACTGCCGTATTAACAGTTATGCCCTTTTGAAAAATTCAGTCACCATTCCAAAGCTTGAAAAGAATGACCAGTTGCTTTTCCTAGATAATGATGCGATTGATAAAGGAAAGGTCTTGGATTCCAAAGATAAGGAAGAGTTTGATATTCTATTTTCGAGAGTTCCAACTGAGGCAACTACAGATGTCAAGGTTCACGTTGAAAAGATGGAAACATTCTTCTCACAATTTCAATTCAACGACAAAGCTCGAATGCTGTCTGTAGTTTTGCACGATAATCTGGATGGCGAGTATCTGTTTATTGGACACGTTGGCGTCTTAGTACCTGCTGATGACGGTTTCTTATTTGTAGAGAAATTGACTTTCGAAGAGCCCTACCAAGCGATTAAATTTGCCAGCAAGGAAGATTGTTACAAGTATTTAGGCACCAAGTATGCGGACTATACAGGCGAGGGACTGGCTAAGCCTTTTATCATGGATAATAATAAGTGGGTTAAACTTTAATGGTGGTATGATATGACAGTAATCCTAGGACTTTTATTTCTATTTTTGATGAGTTGGTGGGTTATTTCAATCGTTAATAGCCAGAAACCACGAAAAAATGAAACATTTATTGGCTATATCCAAAGATACGATATTGATGGGAATGGCTGTCAATCAGAACTATGGGAAGTGACTGAGGAGGAAGATAAGATGTTTTGTAAAATATCTCTAACAATCATTGCTTTTTAGAACCTTAAAATTTAATGTCATTAACACAAAATAAATTGAATGTTATTCTAAATTTAATAAACTATAAATAAAATATTTTGAAAGGAAATTATATGTACAATTCATTTTCAGATGTTCCAACAGTAAAAGATGAATTTAAGATTGACGAATATATTATTGGATTATCAAATTTTATTTCAGGATGTGAGACTCCTTTAACACTGGCTATTCAAGGTGATTGGGGAACTGGAAAAACTAGTATTATGTATCAGGTCGAGGAAAAACTTAAAGAAAATTCTTTCAATAATTCAAAAGGAAAAATTAAAACAATCTTTTTTAATACTTGGCAATATTCACAATTTGATATGGATAAGAATTTAGCAGTCACGTTAATCACAGATTTAATTGATGAATTAGAAGTAACTGATGTAAATAAAATAGAAAACTTAAAAAAATCTTTGGCAGTTATTACAAAAAGTATGGAATATCTTAAACTAGATTTTGGTCTCTTAAATATTGAAAAAATTAATAATCAACTTCTAAAATTTATAAGCAATGAAGAGAAATCTAATAACCTAAAAAATCTAAAACAAAATCTACAAAATATGATTGATGAGTCTGTCAAAGAAAATAATTATGAAAAGATAGTAATTTTCATAGATGACCTTGACAGATTATTCCCTCAAAAAGCGATTGAATTCCTAGAAATTTTAAAACTTTTCTTAGATTGTAGAAATTGTGTCTTTGTTTTAGCTATTGATTATAATGTTGTTTTAAGAGGAACAAAAAGTAAGTATGGTGATGATTTGGACAATGAAAAAGGAAAAGCTTTTTTTGAGAAAATAATTCAAGTACCTTTTACTGTACCGGTAGCAAATTATCATATGGAGAACTTTGTTAATGTATCTTTGAAAAAAATTAATTTTTCTTTTGATAATGATGTTACAAAGAATATAACTCAATTAATTAGAGATTCAATAGGAAATAATCCTCGCAGTATTAACAGATTATTCAATTCTGTTAGTCTCTTGATGCATATTATAAATCCAAATAATGAGTTAGACAATGATGATAAATTACTAATCATATCTACAGTATGTTTTCAATTACGCTTTAATGAAGCTTATGACTATTTATTAACTTCATATAACAATAGTCCAGAAGATTCGGAAGAAACAAAATATTTTCTTATTGATTTACTTGAAAATTCATTTGAAATACCTGATGATGCTGATTATAATTCTCTTGTATTTCGTTATGGTATCTTTAGTTTTAAAAACCAAAAGGAATTAGAATCTTTCAGAAAATTTTTTAATACTTTGAAATTATTACTTAGATATAATGTTGATAAATTAGAAGTTGAAGAGTTCGAGAATTTGATGAAAAAAATGAGTTCTTCAAGTACAATTTCAACTGGAAACTTAGATATAGATAAAACATCAACTCAAAATCATTCACCGAATGAAGATGTTCAGTTCGTTATTCGTAAATTATTTAATACACTGGTTAATACTAATCATTTCGACCTTTCAAAACCAGAGTATTTTGGAAAAGAGAATAAGGAAGAACGCGAAATGTCAATTTCATTAGATTTTATAAAAATAGCTAATGAATATAATGTTGTTAGATTAACACAAGGGAAAGGACAAGGCTTAAATATCTATTCCCGAAATAATAAATCAAATTCTATTTATATATCGGGTGATACTTATGGAAATATAAATAATGATGGTATACAAATTTATGTTGATAAGAAACTAGTAGGAAAGATAAATAGAAATACTTATAAACATTTTAACGCTAAAATGTTACGAGAGAATCCTCAAAAGTATGACGAATTTGAAAAAACTTTTATAAATGATTTTTTTAAGCTCTTGGAAAATGTAAAAAATTATATTTAACTTTTTAGTGAATTTTACTTTTATTAGTTGACTAAATGCTAAAATCTTATCAGTGAGAAGATTTCTTAAAGTTTATTCTTTGTAGTTTCATCTGTATTAGTATATAATTTAATTTAGAGAAAATAGGAGGACTAATCAGATGGAATTAAAAGATTTTACAGAAAAAGAACAGGAAATGATAAAGAATGGGCTGACGACGTCTAAGATTAGTGACAAGGAAACTGCTGAGAAGATTCTTGCGCTTGTCCCACAAGACTTGATTAAGCGAATCCCATTTTTCGTCAGAAAACATGCTACGACACGTACGATTAAACGCATTTCAGTTGAACACCCTGAGCTTTACGCTGCAGCTCAAACAAGTGGTGAAATCCCAGAAAAAGAACGAGAAGAACTACGTCAGATTATCACAACTATTTTTGAACAAAAGATGAATAAGCATAGTATTAAGTAGAGAATGAAAATGTATTTGATTTGTGAATTGTTCACTAGTTATATATCATTTTAAAAATCGCAATTTATATTCTACTATACAATACTCAACAAAAAACGAACAGGCTCTTTTTCTGTTATTCAGAAGAGAACTTGTTCGTTTTTATCTTGATTTTCTTAAAAAGCTCGATAAACATAGGGATTTTCTGGTTTATCGACTTTGGTAAAGCTTTCGATTTCCAAGGTTGGAAGGTTTTGTTTGAGTTCTTTATGGTAGTGATTGACCAGTTTTCCCTTGGCTGTTATCCAAGTATTATTTTCATATTGACGGGTATTTCCCTTGGTCAGTAATCCATAGACACCAGAATCTGCGATACAGTGAATAATGCCGAAGCGGAACAGAAATTGACTATTGGCATGACTGGGGTCATTATAGACAAAGCCTGTGAATTGGACCGTCTTGCCCTCAAACTCATCTGGATAGTCGTAGATAGCCTCCATGACTTCCATATAGTTTTCGTTGGTAATCTGAATGTTATCCTGGGACAAGTATTTATCCGCCGTCGTTCGCATCTCCTTTTCATAGGCTGTTTTTGAGAAATAAGAACTGGTATCTGGTTTCAAATATTGGCTTGTCGTCCCTTCACTTGTCTGAATGGCCAGATCCGTTCCTTCCGATAGGGGGAAATGATAGCCTTTGGCTGAAACGGTCTGGGAATCCAAGCTAACAGTTGGGAAAGTTAAGCCGATGACAAGTGGAATAGCCAGAAGAGCAAGACTCGTCATCTTGGCCAATCGGCTGTTCAGATGACTGTGGGTTTTGACTTGCTTCATCCAGATATACAGTTGAACAATTGCCAAAATAAAGGAAAGCACCATGGAGATATAGGCCAGATAGGAATAGTGCATGTTGATGTACTGGTTTAATTTGCCCGACAGATGGAGATAAATGGTCAGTTCAAAATAGCCAGCTAAAACTAAAAATCGAATCATAGGATGACTCCAATCAAGAGAGAATAGACTAAGACGACAAGAGTTACAATCGTAATGAAGTGACTGATAAATCGTGCTTTCAAGTAATTTTTCATCATGAGAATATTTTTGATATCCAGCATTGGACCAATCACCAGAAAGGCCAGAACTGGTGCCAAACCGAAACTCGAGAGAAGAGAGGCACCGATAAAGGCATCCGCCTCACTACAGAGCGACAGAAGAAAGGCCAAAAGCATCAAGAGCAAGATGGCAAAAAGAGGGGTCGCACTGATAGAGGTCAGAATCCGTGTCGGAACATAGACCTGTATAACAGAGGCAAAGAGACAGCCGAATACCAAATAACGTCCCGTATCAAAAAATTCATCAATTGCTTGCACAAAAACCTGAAAAACCTTTTTTGCAGGGCTTAAGTGAGAAAAATCATGCTCATGACAGGCCAACCGATTTTCTTTCTGAATCGGTTCTTGCCAGAAAAATCCCAGAAAAATTCCTAGTATTACAGCCACAACGATGGAACCCAGAGCTCGTAACAGGGCGATGTGGAAGGAATTACCAAAGGCAGAATAGGTCGCAAAAAGAACAATGGGATTGATGACAGGTGCTGTTACGAGAAAGGGAACAGCCGTGTAACTGGGAACTTTCTTTTCCAGAAAACGATTGATAATGGGGACGATTCCACATTCACAAGAAGGGAAAAGTATACCGACAAAGGTCCCAAAAAAGATTCTCCCCCAACGATTTCGAGGGAGAAAATGATAAACCTTGTTAGGTGTGATATAAACCTCAATCAGCCCTGAGACAATGCTTCCTATCAGAACGAAGGGAAGGGCTTCAATGATAATGGAGAGAAAAATGGCTCCAGTTTGAAGCACACTAGATGGGAGTTGTTGGAAAGCAGTCATCTAGTTTTTCTTTTCTGCTTTGGCTTTTTTCTCTTTGTCATCAGGGAAAGTGACTTGTTTCAAATCAGGGAGTTTAGCAAACTCTTCAAACATCTTGTCCAAGTCGTCTCGTTTTGTAAATTTTACAGCCATAGGTGTACCTCGATTCTAAATTCTACCTCTATTATACTATTATTTTAAGGAAAAGGGAGTTTTTTAATTTGTTTTCGATAGTTGATACTCTTCGAAAATCTCTTCAAACCACGTCAGCTTCGTCTTGCCGTATATATCATAGGTATAGGTAACTGACTTCGTCAGTCTTATCCACAACCTCAAAACCGTGTTTTGAGCTGACTTCGTCAGTCTTATCCACAACCTCAAAACNNTGCGGCTAGCTTCCTAGTTTGCTTTTTGATTTTCATTGAGTATGAAAAGGATTGGAGAAAGCCTTCCAGCTTATGGTATAATAGTTTCATGGATAAAAAATATGAAAAAATCTCCCAGGATTTGGGAGTGACGCTAAAGCAAATTGATACTGTTCTAAGTTTGACAGCTGAAGGGGCGACTATTCCCTTTATTGCGCGTTATCGCAAGGACATGACTGGTAGTCTGGATGAGGTGGCGATTAAGGCTATTATCGACATGGATAAAAGTCTGACAAATCTCAACGACCGTAAGGAAGCTGTCTTGGCTAAAATTCAAGAACAAGGCAAGCTGACCAAGGAGTTGGAAGAGGCTATCTTAGCAGCCGAAAAATTAGCAGACGTAGAAGAACTCTATCTTCCATACAAGGAAAAGCGTCGAACCAAGGCAACTATTGCCCGTGAAGCCGGACTCTTCCCACTTGCTCGCCTGATTTTGCAGAATGTAGCTGACTTAGAGAAAGAGGCTGAAAAGTTTGTCTGTGAAGGATTTGCGACTGGTAAGGAAACCTTGGCTGGTGCAGTTGATATCTTGGTCGAAGCCTTATCGGAAGATGTGACCTTGCGTTCCATGACTTATCAGGAGGTTCTGAGACACTCTAAACTCACTTCTCAAGTCAAGGATGAAAGTCTTGATGAAAAGCAGGTTTTTCAGATTTATTATGATTTTTCAGAGACGGTTGGAAATATGCAGGGTTATCGTACCTTGGCCCTCAATCGTGGGGAGAAGCTAGGTGTCTTGAAGGTTGGTTTTGAACATGCGACGGACCGCATTCTTGCCTTCTTTGCTGCTCGTTTCAAGGTAAAAAATGCCTATATAGATGAAGTTGTTCAACAGTCAGTTAAGAAAAAAGTCTTACCTGCTATCGAGCGACGCATTCGGACAGAATTAACTGAGAAAGCAGAAGAAGGAGCTATCCAACTCTTTTCTGACAACCTGCGCAATCTCCTCTTGGTTGCTCCATTGAAAGGGCGCGTGGTTCTAGGATTTGACCCTGCCTTTCGTACAGGTGCCAAGCTAGCTGTCGTGGATGCAACAGGGAAAATGCTGACAACTCAGGTCATTTATCCTGTCAAACCAGCGTCAGCTCGTCAAATCGAAGAAGCCAAGAAAGATCTGGCAGATTTGATTGGTCAATACAGTGTAGAAATTATTGCCATAGGAAATGGGACGGCCAGTCGTGAAAGTGAAGCCTTTGTGGCGGAAGTTCTGAAAGATTTTCCTGAGGTTAGTTATGTCATCGTAAACGAAAGTGGTGCTTCGGTCTACTCTGCCAGCGAACTTGCTCGTCAGGAGTTCCCAGACTTGACCGTTGAAAAACGCTCTGCTATTTCTATCGCCCGTCGTTTGCAGGACCCCCTTGCTGAATTGGTCAAAATCGATCCTAAGTCAATCGGTGTCGGTCAATACCAGCATGATGTCAGTCAGAAGAAACTATCTGAGAGTCTGGACTTTGTTGTCGATACAGTGGTAAACCAAGTCGGTGTCAATGTCAATACGGCCAGTCCAGCTCTTCTTTCACACGTAGCTGGACTCAATAAAACCATTTCTGAAAATATTGTCAAATACCGTGAGGAAGAAGGAAAAATCACTTCACGCGCTCAAATCAAGAAAGTTCCGCGTCTGGGGGCCAAGGCTTTTGAACAGGCAGCTGGTTTCCTTCGTATCCCTGAAAGTAGCAATATCCTTGATAATACAGGAGTTCACCCAGAAAACTATTCTGCTGTTAAGGAACTCTTTAAACGTTTAGATATTAAAGACCTAAACGAGGAAGCCCAAAGCAAACTCAAGTCGCTTTCAGTCAAAGATATGGCGGTAGAGCTAGACCTTGGTCCAGAAACCCTTAAAGATATCATTGCAGATCTTCTCAAACCAGGTCGAGATTTCCGTGATTCCTTTGATGCACCTGTACTTCGCCAAGATGTCCTAGATATCAAAGACTTAGTGGTCGGACAGAAGCTGGAAGGTGTGGTGCGTAACGTCGTTGACTTTGGTGCCTTCGTTGACATTGGGATTCATGAGGACGGCCTGATTCATATTTCACATATGAGTCGTAAATTTATCAAACATCCTAGCCAAGTGGTATCCGTTGGTGATTTGGTGACCGTTTGGGTCAAGAAAATCGATACTGAACGTGAAAAAGTCAATCTGTCGCTCCTCGCTCCAAATGAAACTGACTGATTACGTCAAGCAGGTTTCACTAGAAGACTTCGGCAGACCTTTTATCCATCATGTCCAGTGGAATTCTCGTCTACGTTCGACAGGTGGGCGATTTTTCCCCAAAGATGGGCATTTGGATTTCAACCCAAAGGTTTATCAGGAACTGGGTCTGGATGTTTTTAGGAAAATTGTTCGACATGAACTCTGTCATTATCATCTCTATTTTCAAGGGAAGGGCTATCAACACAAGGATCGGGATTTTAAGGACCTTTTGAAAGCAGTGGATGGATTACGCTTTGTGCCCTCCTTGACAAATAGCCACTCTAAACCACTCAAGCTTTATCGTTGTCAATCCTGCCAACAAAGGTATCAGCGCAAGCGTAGGATTGATACCAAACGCTATCGCTGTGGACTTTGTCGAGGTAAATTGCTACTAATAAATCAGCCTGAGGACTGATGAAAGCCGAGCCTACCCGTGATATACTATGTCTAACCTAGCAGAAAGAGGAAATATCATGAACAGTAAATTTTATAAAATGAGACGAAATCGCATGATTTCAGGAGTTCTGGCAGGTCTGTCAGACAAGTGGAACTTTGATGTTACCCTGGTTCGTTTTCTATTTGCTATTTTTACAGTCGCAAACTTTGGACTTGGCGTGATTATCTATATCATCCTAGCTTCTATCATGCCAACCAAGGAAGAAATCGAAGCAGAAATGTATGGAACAGGTCCACGCAAACGCAAAGAAGCCCAAGCTATTGACGACAATGAAGGCTGGTTTTGGTGAGGTTTAACAAAAGATTTTGAATAAGCAAAAAGCTTTAAATCAATAGTCTAAACTGCTTGATTTAAAGCTTTTTTACTTTTAATAATATTTCGCCAGTCTCATCTGTAAACTAAAAATATTATTTTGAACTTAGATTTCTAATCTGATTTTTCATGCTGAGACAATACATTTTTTGATAAATGATGGATACTGATAACAACTGATAGCCAGCAAATAGCATAAGCAGTAGCTGTAGATTGTGTACCGATAAAGTGTGTCTTTTCAACTAAGAGCTGACCGATGAATGGAGAGAGGAGATAGAGAAGTCCGATGAGTATATGTTCTTTGTGTTTCATTAAGGAGCACCTTCTTTCCTTATAGGTTGAACAACTTGCAAGTGTTCAATTTAATGGTATGTTATCTAGGTAAGCTTACTCAAATGTTAGTTCCCGCTTCCTCCTTTCCAAAGTAAGCCTTTTCACACTTATATTTTACAATTTTAAAAATAGAAAATCAAATCATTTTATAAGTAATTTTGCCTACATTTCCCCCAATCTTACAAAAATGTAAGATTAAAGTCTCTTTTGTAAGGTTAGGTTATGGCAAGCAGTCTTTTTTTGATGTAAACTAGACTCATAAAGAACAAAGGAGTAACATCATGAAACAAATCTTACATAAGAAAACAAGAAAACCAAGCCACAAAGATATCGAGCGTGTTCAACTGGGATGCGCTATGATGCAAGCAACATTTCATTTGATGGGATATTAAGAAAGGAGATTCTCATGACACTTTTAGATGTAAAACACGTTCAAAAAATTTACAAAACACGTTTTCAGGGCAACCAAGTAGAGGCCCTCAAGGATATTCACTTTACCGTCGAAAAGGGTGACTACGTTGCCATCATGGGTGAGTCTGGTTCTGGTAAATCAACTCTTCTCAATATCCTAGCTATGCTGGATAAACCAAGTCGTGGACAGGTTTACTTAAATGGAACTGATACCGCAACCATTAAAAATTCACAGGCTTCTAGCTTCCGTCGTGAAAAATTAGGCTTTGTCTTCCAAGACTTTAACTTGCTAGATACTCTGTCTGTTAAGGACAATATCTTGCTTCCGCTTGTCTTGTCAAGAAGACCCATTACGGAAATGATGAAGAAATTGGTGGTGACAGCTGAGAATCTAGGCATCAACCAATTGCAAGAGAAGTACCCTTACGAGATTTCTGGTGGTCAGAAACAGCGTGTAGCAGTAGCCCGCGCCATCATCACAGAACCTGAAATTCTCCTTGCGGATGAGCCAACAGGAGCCCTTGATTCCAAGTCATCTGCAGCCTTACTTGATGTCTTTGATGAAATCAATGAGCGCGGCCAAACCATTCTTATGGTAACCCACTCAACAGCAGCAGCTAGCAGAGCTAAACGTGTACTCTTTATCAAGGACGGCATTCTTTACAACCAAATCTACCGTGGAGAGAAGACAGAGCGTCAGATGTTCCAAGAAATCTCTGATACCTTGACTGTCATGGCAAGCGAGGTGAATTAGTATGTTTCGATTAACCAATAAGTTAGCGGTATCGAACTTGATTAAAAACCGCAAACTCTACTATCCCTTTGCTCTGGCTGTTCTCTTGGCAGTCACCGTCACCTATCTCTTTTACTCTCTAACCTTCAATCCCAAGATTTCGGAAATCCGTGGAGGGACAACCATTCAAGCTACTCTAGGATTTGGTATGTTTGTCGTCACCCTTGCGTCAGCCATTATCGTCCTCTATGCCAATAGTTTTGTTATGAAAAATCGTTCCAAGGAACTAGGAATTTATGGCATGCTGGGTTTGGAGAAGCGTCATCTAATCAGTATGACCTTTAAGGAGTTAGTGCTATTTGGGATTCTAACTGTTGGAGCGGGTATCGGTATTGGAGCCTTGTTTGACAAGTTAATTTTCGCTTTCTTGCTCAAACTGATGAAATTGAAGGTTGAGCTGGTCGCTACCTTCCAGATGAAAGTTGTCATTACAGTACTTGTTGTCTTTGGTTTGATTTTCCTAGGCCTCATGTTCCTGAATGCCCTTCGAATCGCCCGTATGAATGCCCTCCAGCTCTCGCGTGAGAAAGCAAGCGGAGAGAAAAAAGGTCGTTTCCTACCTCTCCAAACCATTCTTGGTTCCATTAGTTTAGGGATTGGCTATTATCTTGCCCTTACGGTAAAAGATCCTCTTACAGCCTTAACAACCTTCTTCATAGCTGTTTTGCTGGTTATCTTTGGTACTTATCTCTTGTTCAATGCAGGTATTACCGTTTTCCTTCAAATCTTAAAGAAAAACAAGAAATACTATTACCAACCTAATAACCTCATATCTGTTTCCAACTTGATTTTCCGTATGAAGAAAAATGCAGTTGGACTAGCAACCATCGCTATTTTGTCAACAATGGTTTTAGTAACCATGTCAGCAGCGACAAGCATTTTCAATTCCGCAGAATCCTTTAAAAAAGTTCTAAATCCTCATGATTTTGGAGTTTCAGGGCAAAATGTTGAAAAAGAAGATTTGGACAAACTCTTGAGCCAGTTTGCAAGTGACAAAGGTTATAAGATTAAAGAAAAAGAAGTGTTTCGTTACACTTACTTCGGTGTTGCGAACCAAGAAGGAAATAAGTTAACCCTTTTTGAAAAAGGACAAAATCGTGTCCAACCCACAACAGTTTTCATGGTATTTGACCAAAAAGATTATGAAAATATGACTGGTCAAAAACTGTCTCTATCAGGAAATGAGGTCGGACTCTTTGCCAAGAATGAGGGAGTTAAAGAACAGAAAACTCTAATTCTGAATGATCATCAATTTTCTGTCAAAGAAGAATTTAATAAAGATTTCATTGTGAACCACGTTCCAAATCAGTTTAATATTTTGACTGCTGATTACAATTATCTTGTTGTACCTGATTTACAAGCCTTTTTGGATCAATTCCCAGATTCGGCTATCTATAATCAGTTTTACGGTGGTATGAATGTAAATGCCAGTGAAGAAGAACAACTCAAGGTCGCTGAGGAGTATGATAAATACCTCGATCAATTTAATGCTCAATTAAACACGGAAGGTAGCTATGTTTATGGTAGTAATTTATCAGATGCTAGTACTCAGATGAGTGCCCTCTTTGGTGGTGTCTTCTTTATCGGTATTTTCCTATCCATTATCTTTATGGTCGGAACTGTTCTGGTCATCTACTACAAACAAATTTCTGAAGGCTACGAAGACCGTGAACGCTTTATTATCTTGCAGAAAGTCGGTTTAGATCAAAAGCAAATCAAGCAAACCATCAACAAACAGGTTTTAACTGTTTTCTTCCTTCCTTTGCTTTTTGCCTTCATACATCTAGCCTTTGCCTACCATATGCTTAGTCTGATTTTAAAAGTGATTGGTGTAATAGATACGAATATGATGTTGATTGTGACCTTATCTATCTGCGCTATCTTCCTCATCGCCTATGTGCTGATTTTCATGATTACTTCAAGAAGCTATCGCAAGATTGTACAAATGTAAAAAAAGATACCTCGACTTCAAAATCGAGGTATTTCTTGTATTTTATACTCAATGAAAATCAAAAAGCAAACTAGGAAGCTAGCCGCAGGTTGCTCAAAGCACTGCTTTGAGGTTGTAGATAGAACTGACGAAGTCAGTAACATATATACGGCAAGGTGAAGCTGACGTGGTTTGAAGAGATTTTCGAAGAGTATTATTCTGCAGCTTGTTGCCAACGT